>DAOUJB010000113.1:0-10967 GCA_034423155.1 Anaerolineae bacterium
CCCAAGCCGGCGCCAGCATCCTGATGATCTCGCAATCCTCGTCCGAGCAGAGCTTCTGCTTCACAGTCGTCGATCCGCTGGCGGCGAGCGTAAAAGCCGCTGTCGAAGCCGAACTGCGCCACGAGATCCAGCACAAAGCTATCGACAGTGTCGAGACTCTGCCCGACATCGTCATTATCACGGTGGTCGGCAGTGGCATGCGCGGGACGCCGGGCGTGGCGGGTCGAGTTTTTTCGCTGCTGGGCGAGCGCGAAATCAATGTGCTGGCGATCGCCCAAGGCTCATCCGAGTGCAGCATTTCTTTTGTGGTGTCCGAAGCCGACCTGGAACGAGCGGTTGTCGAGTTGCATTCGCTGGCTTTGCAGACAGCCGAGATCGATCGCGCAAATGGACAAGGCAGCTACTACTAGGGGGGCGAAATCAGCTGGCGCAAGATTGCTTCCCAGTGTGTGAACAGGATGAGGTGCCCGGCATTGGCTTCCAGGTGCAGGCTGGCATTGGGAATCAGTTCAGCCATGCGCTTGCCCACGATGGTCGAGGAAAACATATCCGCTTCGCCCCACCAGATATCCACTGGCACGCGCAACGCCTGCAAATGAAAGCCCCACGAGCGCGTCAATGCCGCTAGCTCATCGCCGATGGCATCGCCCCCCATGTGGCGGATTTCTTCCCAGATATCGCGCCGCAGGTTAAAAAGCGCCATCTGGCTCAATGCGTGACGATCGACCTGGGCCAGCATGCTGCCATAATCGCGGATGAATTGGTCGGGGCTGCGCTGAGAATCATAGAAAAAGTAGCCGCGCAGCAACAGACGAAACAGCGTGTCATTGCCCCGCGCCAGTTGCATCAGCCGCCCATAAACAGGATGTATGACGCTGAAGCTCTGCGCTTGATCCAGCGGCGGCAGGCTGGCCACCACGGCGCAGCGACTGACGCGCGCGGGATAGCGGTGGGCAAAAGCAAGCGCATAGGGCGCTCCAGCCGAATAGCCCAGCACGGCACAGCGCTCCAACTCCATCGCGCGGAAGAGCGCATCTATATCGGCAGCGCCATCGAGGATATCGCGACCGAATTTGCGCGCAGACAGCCCATATCCAGGTCGGTCGATGCCGATGAGCCGGATGCCCAGCCGCTTGAGAATGCTGTCATCGGGATGGCGCAGGCTGCGGCTGCCGAACAGGTCGTGGCAGAAAAAAACCGGCGTCCCGTCTGGCTCGCCATGTTCCACGAATCCCAACTGCCGCCCATCGCTGAGCTTGGCGGTGCGTGCTGTCGCTACCTGCGCTAAATGCGGCATGTCCTGTCCATCCATGCAAATGCTGCCAGCAGGGTAACTGAACTTGCCCAACCGCGAAAGTCCAAAGACTTCAGCGCTTGTAGACAGCCAGAACGGCGGGAACAGCCTGCAAGGCCGGCTGCACAATGTCTGCGTCTGGCAGCGCCAACATGGTCGAACGGCCGCCGTCCAGGTTGAATGCCGTGACGATATCCAGGTCGGATGCGGCCAGGAACGCGCTCAGTTGCTGCAGCGAAGGACCAAGATAGGGCGCGATCATGACGAGGATATGCCCTTGGCTGTCCTGCGCGATGATGCTGCGCCGATTGCGTTCCGCGCCGCGCGGGTCGGTAAATGCTTGTTTGCCATTTTCCACCAGCAGCGGATAACCCTGCACAGCTTGTTCACTTGGGTGTAGCTGCGAACCAGCATGATTGGCGACTACAGCCGCATCGCCGTTGCGAACTAGGAATGTGCCGCCGCGCTGACGATAGGCTTGACCATGCGCATGACCATCGCTGACGACCAGTCCCACTGCACGCCGCGCCGAATCGAAATAGTTGGCGTTGACGATGAGACGGGCAGCTGGCTCTTGCGCCCGCCAACCCGCCAGGCTTCGCGCTTCACCGGGTGCATAGATAGCGCGGAATCGATATTGCGATGGATCGATGCGCGCGACAAACAGCTGCGCGCTGATGTCGTTCAGCGGCTTCATGCTGCGGGTGTGCAGGCCCGGCGCGGCCTGCTGCCAGGGTGAGGCGGTTGCTGCCGATGGCAAAGGCAGGTCGATCAGGCTGCAGCCCGCCAAGAGAGCCAGCAGGACAGCCAAGAATGGCAAGCGAGCGATTGTGGGCGCTCTGCGCTGCAAATTGCTTTGCTGCCCGGCTGATTGTCCGGAACGATTCACGATGCGTTTTTTTGTCCGCCGCTCATGCCAGCAAGTGGGCAATGCCGCGAATCCGCTCGACCGCTTCTTTCAGCTTATTCATATCATCGGCGAAGGAGAAACGGATGTGCGCATCGCGGCTGACGCCAAATGCGCTGCCTGGCACACCCACCACCACCGCTTCTTCCAAAATGATATTTGCCACTTCTGCGCTGGATTTGCTGGTCTCGTCGACCTTGGGGAAAGCGTAGAAGGCGCCTTCGATATCCGGACTCGACATATTGGGGATGCTGTTGAAGGCGCTGACCATGTAATCGCGGCGTTCTTCATAGGCGCGGCGCATGACCTCGACGCAATCTTGCGGACCGGTCAGGGCGGCCACCGCGGCATGCTGGGTGAAGGTCGCGGCCGAGGTGGCGGTCTGCGAATTAAACATGCCCGCCACATTGATCAGCGAGCTGGGTCCCGCCAGCCATCCCAAGCGCCAGCCGGTCATGGCGTAGGCTTTGGACATGCCATTGATGACCACCACGCGCTCGGAGATCTCTGGAATGGAAGCCAGCGATACCGCCGGTCGACCATCGAAATTGAGCTTTTCATAAATCTCGTCGGAGATGATGTACAAGTCGTGTTCCAGCGCCAGGCTGGCGATCGCTTCCAGCTCGCTCGACGAAAGCATATGCCCGGTCGGGTTGCAGGGCGAGTTGACGATGATGGCTTTGCTGCGTGGCGTGATATGCTCGCGCAACTGCTCGAGGCGCAGTTTGTAGCCATCGGCGCTGCTGGTTTCGATAGGCACGGGCACGCCGCCGACCATGGTGACAATAGACGGATAACTGACCCAGTAGGGCGCGGGGAAGAGCACCTCGTCGCCGGGGTCGAGCATGGCTTTCAGCGCCAAGAAGAGCGCCAGCTTGCCGCCGGGGGTGACGATAATGCCGCTGTTGGGGTCGACTCGCACCTGATTTTCGCGCTGCATTTTGTCGGCAATAGCTTCCAGCAGCGGACGGATGCCCTTTGAAGGCGCGGCATAGCGGGTTTCGCCATCGTGCATGGCTTTGATCGCTGCCTCGACAATATGCGCTGGCGTATCAAAATCGGGCTCGCCACCGGCCAGGCCGATAACAGCGTGTCCCTCGGCCGCCAGTTGCTTGGCTTTGTCGTTCATGGCGATAGTCGGCGATTTGCCGATGCGCTTTGCCAGTTGAGTCGGTGATGGCATTGCTCGTCCTCGTCTCGTTGCTCTGTCGTTTTCAGCCGCCCAGTGTAGCCGTTTTTCGCTTGCATCACAGGGTCGGTCGCGCCGATGATCGCCAAGAAAGCGGATTGCAGCTGGCGCGGCATCTGCTACAATGTTCGCCGACAAATCGCGACAAATCGTATGTGATTGTCCAAATTGTATCGAAATACGAAAGGAAGTTCGCATGTCAAGAAAATCTGTATTCATCCTGTTGGCGCTGCTGCTGGCGCTGGTCGCTGCGCTGCCGGGTCTGGCGCAAGACAATGTCGATATCTATGGGCGCGAATTGCCCGCCGATGCCGCACCCTATGAGATGCAGGTATACCGCAACCTCTGCGACTCGGCGCGTCAAGAAACTTCGCTCTCTTCGATCGTCACCGTCTATTCGCGCATCTGCAGCACGGGTGCATTTGACAAGTTCTCCGATTCGCTGGTCGTTTTGGATAACAACATGAATATCATCCCGTCTGCCGCCACCAGCTGGTCGGTGTCCGAAGACGGCCGAACCTGGACATTCAACCTGCGCGGCGACCAAATGTGGAACGATGGCACGCCCGTAACCGCCAATGACTGGGTCGCTAGCTGGCGGCACATGGCGAATCCGGACAGCGCCTACGATTTCGTCTGGCTGTGGCTGGGCATCATCGATGGCTGGGACGAAGCTGTCGCTGGCGAGATCCCGGTCGAAGAGATCGGCTTGGAAGCAGTCGACGACAACACGCTGGCGGTAACCACGCAGACGCCCTTCCCGCCGCTGCCCGCCACCTTCTTCTTCTGGCCGCCCATGCAAGCCAAGGCGCTCGCAGAAATCGGTCCCGACTACATCCTCGATCCCGAGACGCATGTTTCGTCCGGTCCCTTCGTCCTGCGCGAATTTGAGCCCGGCAGCCACGCGGTGCTCGAAGCCAACCCCGATTATGTCGGTCCGCGCATGCCCTGGCTGCGGCGCATGGAATTCGTCTATGGCGATATGCTCAACAGCAGCTTCCTGGCTTTCCAGGACCACGAAATCGACCAGGTGCACCAGTCTTTGCTGAGCCCGGCCGACTTTGATGTGATCTTCGCAGATGAGGTCATGGGCGCCAATTATCGCCAGCACGCGGGCGACTTCCGCACCGACTACCTGCTGATGGACACCTACACCGAGCCCTTCAGCGATGTCAATGTCCGTCTGGCTTTCGCCAAGGCGCTTGATCGCGAAAGCATTGTCGAGAATGTCGTCGGCACCACTGTCGGCATCCCCGCCTATTCCTTCCTGGCGCCGGGCTTCCCCGCTGCCAACAGCGCGGGCTTGCAAGACATCCAGGATTACGATTGCGAAGCCGCGCAGGGCTTGCTGGCCGAGGCTGGCTATGCTGGTGGCGAGGGCTTCCCCGCGGTTGAATTGGGGCTGCGTGGCGAATCGGCCTTCATCCAGGATTGGTTCATCGCCGCCGCCGCTTCGATCAGCCAGTGCCTGAATGTCGAAATCACCGTCAACAACCTGGAGTTCCAGGATTACATGACGCGCCTGCTGGAGCGCCCGACCACGCTGCAATTCGGTGGCGTATCCTATGGCATGGATTATCTGGATCCCGCCAACATGATGGGCGTTTGGGTTTCGACCGGGCGGCATTCGTGGCGCAACGAAGAATTCGACAGCCTCGTGCGCGAAGCCAATCAGTTCACCGGCGACCCGGCCGAACGCATCGCCATGTACCAGGAAGCCGAGCGCATCATGGTCTCCGATGTCGGCGGCATCTTCCTCGTGCACCGCATCCAGGGCGATCTCTGGCAGCCCTACATGGGCGCCACCGGCAATTGTTGGGAGCCCGACCGCCAAGGCCTGGCGACTACGCACTGGGGCAACGAACACTGCTGGGGTGATTATTACATCACCAGCGAGGTCATGGACTACGACACGCATCGCAGCCAGTAGCCGCCAGTAAGATTCGCAGATGGGGGCGGGCGCTTTGCTCGCTCCCATTCCCCTGCGCGGCCCGCCTGTCACAGAGGAATCCCCCGCCTGATGCTCGGTTATATCCTGCGCCGACTGCTTTCGCTGTGTTCTGTATTGCTGGTTGTTTCGGTGCTCGTCTTCGTTTTGATGAATCTGGTGCCCGGCGGACCATTCACGCTGGCCGATCGCGGTTATAGCGGCGCGGCGCTGGAAAACCTGGAGCGAAAGTACGGCTTGGACAAGCCCATCCATGTGCGCTACATCAATTATCTGACCAGCGCGCTGCAGCTCGACTTTGGCAATTCATTCTCTGTGGCTGGCAATCCACCTGTCACTGAGCTGATCTCGCGTATCTGGCCCGTCACTTTTCAATTGGGTGCCTACACCATCCTGCTCTCCTTTGGATTGGGCATCACGCTGGGCATCATCGCCGCCTATTATCACAACGGCATCGTCGATAATCTTGTCACCTTCGTGGCGACCACGGGCATCGCCGTGCCCAACTTCATCATCGCCACCTGGTTCTTGCTGATTTTTGGTTTTCAAAATGGCTGGGGCGTGGAAAGCAAATGGATCATTGGTCCCATCGTGCCTGGCGGCGCAGCTATCTTGTCTTGGGATTACTTCTTGCCCGTATTGACTTATGCGCTTGCGCCACTGGCATTGGTGTCGCGCTATACCCGCTCCAGCTTCAGCGATGTGCTAACTGCCGATTTCATCCGCACAGCGCGCGCCAAGGGTTTGTCCGAGCGCTTTATCATGCTGCGCCATGTCTTTCGCAACGCATTGATCCCCATGATCACGGTGCTGCTGCCGCAAATCCCCAACCTGTTGACGGGCTCGCTCTTCATTGAAGTCGTGTATGGCGTGCCGGGCTTGGGCAAATTTTTCGTCACCAGCATCTTCAATCGCGACTACCCGATGATCATGGGCTTGGTGCTGCTGATCGCGCTGCTGTGGGGCTTGACCTATCTCATAACCGACATTCTCTATACCGTGATCGACCCGCGCATCCGCCTGGGCGAAACCAAGGGGGCTTGACGCCATGCCCGACGCTGCAAAAGGCAGGCCGCCGGTCATCGAGGCGGAACAGCTGGAACAGCGCTCGCTGCTGCGCGATGCCCTGCGCCGATTTCGACAGAATCGCCTGGCGATGCTGGGCGCGCTGGTGCTGGGTCTGCTGGTTGTCATCGCCGTATTCGCCGAATTGATCGCGCCGTATGGGCTGAATCAGGTCGACTTTAGCATCGTGCGCCTGCGGCCTTTTCAAGATGCGAATCATATCCTGGGCGGCGATGGCGTCGGTCGTGACTTTTTGACGCGACTCATCTATGGCGCGCGCACATCGCTATTCGTCGGCTTGCTGGTGCCGCTGATCTCCTTTGCCTTTGCTGTGCCACTGGGCGCGCTGGCCGGTTATCGCGGCGGCCGCTGGGATTTCGTCATTTTGCGCGTCATCGAGATCGCCACCGCCATCCCGCCGCTGCTCTTCGCTATGTTTCTCATCAGCATCACCGGCGCCGGTTTGGGCAATGTCATTTTCGTGTTGGCCATCACCTCCTGGATCGAGCCGGCGCGCATCGCCCGGGCGCAATTCTTGAAGTTCCGCGAAACCGAGTTCGTACAGGCGGCGCGGACACTGGGCGCGACCGAATTTCAGATCATCGCGCGGCATATCTTGCCCAACTCGCTGACGCCCCTGCTGGTATCGTTCACCTTTGCGGTGCCGCTGGCGATCTTTGCAGAAGCCGGCTTGAGCTTTTTGGGCATCGGCATCACCGAGCCAACCGCAAGTTGGGGTAAAATGGTTGGGGGCAGCGTGAAGTCGTCGACCGTCATCGTTGATTATCACCTGGCGCTCTTCCCGACGCTGCTGGTGGCGCTGACGATGTTGAGTTTTTCTTTCGTTGGCGATGGTCTGCAAGAAGCGCTGGATCCGGCGCGTGGCGATTGATGGGAGTTTGCGATGAAGCATTCGAGCATCATCTGGCTGGTGGCATGTTTGTGCATCGCGCCGATTTTGGCTTCGTGCAGCAGCGGTCCTGCCGCCACGCCGACGATTCCACCGCCGACACGCACGCCTTTCCCCACCTTTGCTTATATTGAGCCGACAACCGAAGTCGTCTTCGAGACCGGCGACTCCGTCAGCGAGGCTGCGCCGGCAACCAACATTGAGCTGGACGAGAAGCTGGTCGGTCGCGGACGGGGACGCTACGAAGCGCTGGAATGCGGCAGCTGTCACGGCGAAAATGGCGAAGGCACGAGCGACGGCAAGAGCCTGCTGCAATTCAACTTGTCCGAAGAAAACTTCATCACCTTTGTGCGTTCGGGCGGCGAACTGGGAACCAGCCATCAGTATTCCACCGACCGACTCAGCAACAGCGGCTCGCGGAATTTGTATCAGTATCTGGTTTCCTTGGCGCAAGGCAGCTGAGCCCAGCGGCGAGTATGGTCTATTCCGATCAAGCGGCCTTGCGTGGCGAGCCCAGTTATGTGTGGCGGGCCGGGCAAGAGCGGCGCTTGCAGATGATGGCGCGCTGGGCGCAATTGAGCGATGCGCGCGTACTGGTGGCGGGCTGCGGAGTCGGCATGTATGCGCGACAGATTCGCCAGCGCTACACGCCCCGCGTCGATGGCTTTGACATCGAGTTTGAACGAGCTCGCAACGCGCGCGCAGCCGACATCCCCGCATTGACAGCCGCCGGCGAGCACATCCCTTTCGCCGCGGGCAGCTTCGATACTGTGCTTTCTCACGAAGTGCTGGAACATGTCGCGGACGACCAGCGCGCCCTGCAAGAAATGCTGCGCGTCACCAGGGTCGGCGGGCGCATCCTGCTTTTTTGCCCCAACCGCTGGTATCCCTTTGAAACGCACGGGCACTATTGGCGGGGACAATATCAATTCGGCAACACGCCGCTGATCAATTACCTGCCATCTGCGCTGCGCGACCGACTCGCGCCGCATGTCCGCGCTTACACCGCCCGCGATATGCGCCGCTTGTTGGCGGACGAGCGCGCCCTTGTCGTGCATCACCAGCGCATCTTCGGTGCTTATGACAATATCATCGCGCGTTTGGGATCGCCGGCGCGGCACCTGCGCGATATGCTGCAGCGCTGCGAAGGCACTCGCCTGGATTTCTGGGCGCTTTCGCATTTTGTGGTTGTGCAGAAGCGCTAACTAATCGCGACGCAACGCGGGCAGCCAGCGCCAAAGCCAGCGCCGCAAGATATTGCCGCGAGTTCGATGCCAGGCTTTATCGGCCGACTCGGCATAACGCTCATCATCGCCCGATTGCTGCGATACGCCGCCATAGCGTTCGCGCGTATACAAATCGCTGATGGTGCGGATGCTCTCGCGGGCGGCCGGGATGTGCTGCTGCAATTCGCGGCGTTTTTCGAGCGTCGTCTGTTGGCTGCCGACATGTATGCCGATCAGCTGTGTATAGCGCTCCAGGCGGGCAAACGCGCGCGATATGGGGCTCAAGCCGCCGAAGCCACGGTATTCCCACCACCAAAATAGCAACAGCGCGATGAGTGCCAGCAGCACCGCCAGCGACATGGCGGCCAAGGCAACCAAGATCAACGGCTGGATTTCGTCCAGGGCTGGCGGGTTGTTGGGCGAGTTGGGCGGTTGCACCGTGGGCAAGATGATCGGCGTGGGCGTGATGGTCGCTGTCGGCAATGGTGGGTTGGTGGCGGTCGGCTGGGCGGTTGGTGTAGAAGTCGGGTCTTGCAAGAAGCTTTGCGCGGCTTCTTCGCTGGGCGCGGCGGTCGGGCTGGTCGCAGGCGTCGGGCTGGGTTCGGGTGTCCGGCTGTTGGTGGCTTCTGGCGTCACGGCGTCAGGGAATTCTTGCGCTTCGTCATCGCCCGCTCGGGTAATCGGCGCGTGGGCGACTGTCGGCTCGAAGTTGATCCAGCCATAACCCGGAAAATATACCTCGACCCAGGTGTGGGCATCGCGCTCGCGCACGACAAACTGGTTGCTTGCAGGCGCGAGCTCGCCCTGAGAAAAGCCGGCCGCCAGCCGCGCGGGAATGCCCAGATTGCGCAGCATGACGATCATGGCTGTGGCGTAATAGGTGCAATAGCCTTCACGCGCATCAAAGAGCAGCCACTCGACCGTATCGACATTGGCGGGCGGCGCGCTGATCGATTCGTTGTAGCGTATGTTCTCCCGCAGCCAGCTTTCAATAGCGCGCGCACGGTCGTAAGGCGTATCCGCTTTCGCTTCCGCCACGATCTGCTGCGCCAATTCCAGCACGCGCGGATTGGGCAAGCCGACATACAGGCTGGCGCTGCTGACCCAGTCGGGATAATCCGTGCCGGCTCGGCGCAATTCATCGGCTGTGGCGATGCTGATCTGGCTGGTAACGGCATAGGTCTCGCCGGGGCGCATCACTTGTAGCGGGCGAATCACCGATACATTCATGGCGAAGTTCTGGGGTTTGTCGGTATACAGCAGGTCGATCTTGCCATCGCGACTGACGCGTTCGGGTTGGGGCGCGGCGTAATAGATGCGCATATTGGCTGCGCCGATCGTAACCCGCTGCTGCACGGGCTGCCGGCGTCTGCCCAGCACCTCGTCGTTCATGGTGATTTCGAGCGGCGCAGAACGGTCGGTGATGCGCAAATCGGCGGAGGGCGACCACTGCCCGTTGCTATAGCGTTCATACACACGCGACCGCCAATAATAGCGCTGCGAAGCAGGCGGTGCTTCGACTGTGAAAATGATATCGTTCCCCAAGTTGATCGCGCCTCGCAGTTTGAGCTGGTCGGCTCCGTAATAATCAGTCGTGGCGAGTCCATCGGCATCGATCGGCGCGAATACACGGCTGAGGGCTGCGGCGATCTGTTGTAGCGGGTCAGAAGCCAGGAAATCCTGGAACTCGTCCAGGCGTTGCTGCAAGTCGTGGCTGGGCACATGCCATGCGAAGGCCAGCGCCAGCACCGACAAGGCCAATCCGATCGCGGCGATCTGCCTGAACAGCAGAAGCGGAAAACGAATGCCCCGCGAGCGCCATTGCCAGCGGCGGGTGTTCAGGTTGGCGCGCACCAGCAGCACTAGCGACATCAACAAATAGCCGAGCAGGTAGCGGTCCAACGGTGCTTCGCCACCAAAAATGGCGATGTTCACCAGCAAGATCAGCCCTGGCGGCAAGATGACCCGCCAGACGCGCTCGAGCCGAAACAAATGCCAGCCGCTGCTAAACGCCAGCAGCCAAAACAGCAGGCTCGCCAACAAGGTGAAAACCAGCTCGTCCGTGTTGATGCCCGCGCCGACGACATCGACCAGCCAGTCAACACTGCGCTTGACCGTCTCCGGCAGCGCTTCGGGGAAGGGCAGGTCGATTTGCAGGGCGGCGGAGGTCAATACGGCGGCAGCGCCAATCGGCAGCGTTGCCAACAGGGCCGGCACTTCGCCAAGGCGGCTGTGGGCGATAATCGCGCCAAAGAGCACGCCAACGAGCAGCACTGGCAGCACAACCAGGCGATCAATCGGCCAACCGGCGTAGTCGATCGCCAGCAGCGGCATCAGCAACAGCACACTGCTGACGATGAGCGTGGAAATCGTGTCGGGCGCAATCGGACTGCGCCAGCGAGATCGACGGCGGCGTCGACTGGTGGAC
>DAOUJB010000114.1:0-2290 GCA_034423155.1 Anaerolineae bacterium
GGGCGCAGCGCTTTGCCGTGCTGCCGCCGCGCTCATCATCCGCGGACTGGTAGATTCTGCTGTTGCCATAGGCTGCTGTCATCCTTCCTTTGCGCCAGCATAGGGCGCTGCAAGCACGCCCCGACCTGCGTGTGTGCAATATATCACAAACTGCAAATGCAATACAAGGTTTATCCGCGCGCCTTTCGCGTTGAAATATCCTGCCAGGCGATCGCGCTTGCTCGCCGCGTTCAGCTGATGCCGTTAGCAACTTGCAGTTCGCGAATGAAGCGGATGATCTTGGTCGCGTCATCTGGCGAGATATGCGGCTGGGGCGGCATATCCCCATAAGGCCAATGATGCTGGCGCACGCCAAGAGTCACCGCCATGTAAAAGGCTTTGTCGGAATGGTGGCGCGGCTCGTAGATGATATGCACCAGCGGCGGTCCTTGCATCGTGCCAGCGCCATTTTCGCCATGGCATTCCAGGCAAGTGCCGTTGAAAAGCGCTTCTCCCTGCTTGCCCATGTCGGTCAGCTCGGTGGTTTTCACGGTCACTGTGCCCTTGTTGCGCGCCTCTTCGTGCAGTACGAAGGCCAGCGCGCCAACCGCCGCCAGCGCCGCCACAGCCAGCGCCATCAGCAGCAACCGTCTCCGCGATTTCTTTGCCTGCTTCTCTTTTGGCATCGGCAACGCTCCTTCTGCTAAAAGCGCTTCCTAAAGTGGCACACCCGGGGCTGTGAATGTCGGTATGCGGATTGACCAGCGCATATACGGTAGAATAGCGCAATCGGCGGCGGAAGGCTAAGGCGAGTTATTGGCATGGCGATCAGCATAGACCGGCAGGACAAAGCGCTCGGCAAGTATTACAGGCAGCTGGCCGAGCTGAAGAAGTCGGGCGTCACGCACGAGGGCGGAACGCGCCATGCCTTCAGCGGCCTTCTGCGCGAATTGGGCAAGCGGCGCAAGCTCGACCTGCGCGAGGAGCACGCCATCCACCTGCCCGGCGCGTCACACCCCATCCGCGTCGATGGCGCGCTGGTGGATGACTTCAAACGCCCGTTCGCCTATTGGGAAGCCAAAGACAGCAGCGACAACCTCGACAACGAAATCAGCAAGAAGTTTGACAAGGGCTATCCCAACAACAACATCATCTTCGAGGACAACATCCGCGCCGTGCTATACCAGGACGGCTACCGGGTGCGCAGCACGCTCATCAGCCAGAAGACCGATTTCGCCGAGCTGCTCAGCCAGTACCTCAGCTACCGCGCCGAATCATTCGACAGCTTCAACCAGGCGGCGGAAAGCTATGGCGAAGAGATCCGCCGCATCGCCAGCGACCTCAAGGCGAAGATCGACCAGGCGCATGAGCAAAACCGCGCTTTCCAGGATGCCTACGACGGGCTGATGAGCCTGTGCCAAAGCGCGCTCAACCCCAACATCAGCCGCGAAGCCGTCGACGAAATGCTCATCCAGCACTTGATGACCGAGCGCATCATCAGCAAGGTATTCGACTTGCCCAGCTTCTCGCATATCAATGTCATCGCGGTGGAAATCGAGAGCGTCATTAACGCCCTCACCAGCCAGCACTGGAACAAGGCGGCTTTCTATGGCGAGCTTGAGCCATTTCACAAGCGCGTGGAAGATGCCGCCGCCGACCTCGACCACAGCCAAAAGCAATCTTTTATCAACAGCATCTACGAGCGCTTTTTCCAGGGTTACAGTGTCAAGGTCGCGGACACTCACGGCATCGTCTATACGCCGCACGAGATCGTCGACTTCATGGTGCGCGCAGTGGATGACGCCCTGCAAAGCGACTTCGGCAAGCAGCTGGGCGACCCCGGCATCGTCGTCATCGACCCCGCCACCGGCACCGGCAACTTCATCGTGCAGTTGCTGCGGCATGTAAGTGAGTACAACCGCGCGCAACTGGAGGACTTCTACGCCGATCGTCTTTTTGCAAACGAAGTGTTATTGATGCCCTATTACATCGCCTCGTTGAATATCGAGCATACTTATTACACGGAGGCTCGTCTGCGGAAACCATTCGAGGGACTGTGCTTTGTAGATACGCTGGATCTGCCTATGCGCATTGCAGGCGAAAAGCCCACGCAGAAGCAGGATATGTTCATCAGCAAAAAGAATGCTCGGCGCATTGAACGCCAACAGGCCGCCGACATCAATGTCATCATCGGCAATCCGCCCTACAATGTCGGGCAGGTCAACGAAAACGACAACAACAAGAACCGCAAATACGATGTCATCGACAAGCGCATCCGCGAGACCTACGCCAAAGATTCAAATGCGACCTT
>DAOUJB010000115.1:0-11154 GCA_034423155.1 Anaerolineae bacterium
CTCAGCCCCTATACCTACCCGATCGCCATCGACATGCTGAGCAAGGGACTGCTGCCCATGGAGCGCATCATGACGCATCAGTTGCCCCTCAGCCAATTCCAGGCTGGCATGGATCTGGTGGCGGACGGCAGCGAGTCGGTCAAGGTGACGCTGACTCCCTAGGTTTTTCTCAACCCCTCCCCGTCAGGACGAAGAGGGTAGCCAACCCCTCCTCCAGCCCCTCCCCGTCAAGACAGAGAGGGTAGCCAACCCCTTTTCCTCCCTCTGACCTGTCGGGGGGTTTGCGGGCGAGTCAGCGCGTCACCCCAGCACGCGGTTGTTATGAGGACAGCGGGGCTCCAAGCGCCAGGCTTGTATAATCAGGCGTGAATTGATACACTGTCGCTGCCTGCGAATGCTTACCCACCGATTTCAGGAGCGGAATATGTCTGCAAAACGCAAGCTGACACGGCGCGACTTCTTAAAGACAGCCTCTATGGGCAGCCTCGGCGCCCTGCTGGCTGCGCAGGGATTGCCGCTGGCTGCGCAAGATGCGGTGATCAATATAGTTAGTTCGGGCGCGGATATCACCAGCGATCCGGTGACTTTCCGCTGGGTCGATAGCGGCGACCAAAAAGCCGTCTTTTGGAATGCCTACTTCGCCGAGTATATGGAAGCCCACCCCAATGTGACCATCCAGTACGATGCGCTGCCCTGGAACGAAATCGCCCAGGTGGTGCCGCTGGGCATCCGCAATGGCACGGCGCACGATGTCTTCCAACGTCCGCTTTCGGTAACCCTTGCGCAAGCGGTCAACGAAGGCTGGGTGGCTGCGCTGGATGATATCATTCCCGACTTTGAAGCCTGGAAAGCCAGCTTCCCCGGCGGCGTTTTTGTCGAGGGCATCACCGGCTTCAATGGCAAGACCTATTCCTTCCCCGCCACGGCCAACAAGCGCTATGGCACGCACTTGCTCTACAATGTCGCTTATCTGGAAGAAGCCGGCGTCGATCCGCAAGCTGGACCGATGTCTGCCGATGACTTCGTGGCCACAGCCAAGAAAGTCACCGAGAATGGCGCGGGCCGCTATTTCGGCTTCATCATGGGTGGCAACCAGGTCAACCGCTGGGGCGCGATCGTGCGCGAATTCTCGCGGATGGCTGGCGCGATCAGCATGGGCGTCGGCAACTTCGATGTCGACTTGTCCACTGGCGAGATTCCCTACACCAACCCGCTCTACCTCGAGGCCATCGATGTGCTGCTGCGCCTGCGCGATGATGGCAGCGTCTTCCCCGGGACCTTGTCGATGAATGCGCCCGAAGCCCGCGCTCGCATGCCGCAAGGCGCTGCTGGCATGATCTTGCAGGGTCCCTGGAATATCCCCATCTGGCTGCGCGAAAATCCTGACTTCGATTTCAACATCGCCGGACAGCCGCTGCTCGATCCGCCGACGCTGGTGCCCATCACGGTTGGCCCGGGCGGCAGCAACGAGATCCATGTCAATGCCGCCGCCAGCGATGAAACCAAAGCGATCGCCGGCGACATCTTCCACTACCTCGGCACATACGAAGGGCAAGTTGCCTGGGCGACCCTGGTTGGCGCAGCCGACCCGGCTATCTTTGCCGAAGCGATCGCCGCCGCCGATATGCAGCCACTGGAGCGCAACGCCCTGCTGATGTTCAACGAGCAGGTGCGCGTCGGTCCCAGCCAGATCGTGCGCAATGCCGAAACCGCCGCTGTCAATCTGGAGTTGCGCCCCGTCACGCCCAACCTGGCCGAGACGGTGCAGGGCATCTATACCGGGCAGATCGACGATGCCGCAGCCGCCCTGGCCGACCTGGCGGGCCGCGCCAATGCCGAGCTCGACCGCGCCATCGCCGCAGCTGTGGAAAAAGGCGCAGATGTTTCGCGCGACGATTATGTCTTCCCCAACTGGGATCCCTACCAGGATTATGGTGAAGAGTTCTACGCGGAGTTGATGTAGGGAATAACCCCCCAAAGTCCCCCCGTTGGATCCGGGGGGATGAATTGACATGCGCAGATACGGGATTCGATTGCATGATGTACGCGCGCCACAACACACGCGACCGCAGGGGCGCATCGCTGATGCGTCTTTTGCAGCAAATCCGCCCTGCGCGCGCAATAGGCCGCCCGGCATTTGACCTCCCCCTGTCTCGACGGGGGGGCCGAAGGGGGTCAAGCGGGCGAGTCACTGCCTCGCCCCTACGGATAGCCGCAATTCGGGGGGAGCGAGGGGGGTCAGCGTGACCGCCATCCAACTCCCGCTAGCCAAGCCCATCCAACATAGGCGCGGCCTGCGTCAGCGCATCGCCGACAACCGCTGGGTCTACCTGTTCATGCTGCCGTCGCTGGTGCTGACGCTGATGTTCACGCTTTATCCCATCTTCGCCTCGTTTTATTATTCGCTTTTCCAATGGTCGGGTTTCACTTCTGCGCCGCACTACATCGGCACGCTCAACTTCAGCGAAGTGATTGTCGACAAGCAGTTTTACAACGCTTTTAAGAATTCGTTCATCTTCATGTTTTGCAGCGTGCCCATCAAGCTGTCGCTGGCGCTGGTCATCGCGATTGTGCTCAACGACCGGGCGCTGCGTCTTGCGCCGATCTTCCGCACCATGTTTTTTGTACCGGTCGTCACCACCACCGCCATCGTCGGCATCGTCATGACCTTCATCATGAGCCCGTTCAACGGTCCCATCAACATGATCATGCTCGACCTGGGCGTCATCGGCCGACCGATCGACTTCTTTGGCGATCCCAAGTTGGCGCTGTATTCGGTCGTCGGCGTGGAGATCTGGAAGTGGTTGGGCATTCCCATGATCTATTGGCTGGCCTCGCTGCAAACGATCCCGGCCTCGCTCTATGAAGCGGCGGAAGTCGATGGCGCGAACTGGTGGCACAAGTTCGCCTATATCACCGTGCCGCTGCTGAAGCCATTCGCCGTCATCATCGTTCTCATCACGGCGGTGGGCACGCTGAATGTCTTCGCGCTGGCGATGACATTGACGGGCGGCGGACCCTTCTTCGCCAGCGAAGTCATGGAAGTGTATATCTACCGCACGGCCTTCGGCGCAGCCAACAGCATGACCCTGCCGCGCATCGGTTATGCCTGCGCTGCGGCGGTTTATTTTGGCTTGTCGGTGATGGTGATGGCGACGCTGCAGCTGATAGGGGCGCGCTGGGCAAATCAAGAGCGAGCTGGTATTTCGGCGGCAGAAACCACGGCGGACGGCGCCTGATGGCGGTGAAAACGAAGCGGCTCAGCGCCGAAGAACATCAGCGGCGGCTGGAGATCCGGGCGACGCGCCTGCGCGAGATCGTAACCACCATCATCTTGACGCCCCTGGCGCTGATCTGGGTCTATCCCTTTTTGTGGATGGTCAGCGCGGCCATGAAGACCAACAACGAGATCTTCCGCGCCGGCACGAATCTCTTGCCTGCCGAGCCGACTTTCGAGAACTTCCAGCGCGCCTGGGTGCAGGCCAACATGAGCCAGTATTTCCTGAATACGGTGGCGATCGCGGCTGGCTCGGTGTTCATCGTGGTGGCGACCACCTCCATGATGGGCTATGTGCTGGGACGTTATCGTTTTCCCGGGCGGCGCATCGTCATCGGCATCTTCGTGGCGACAGTCTTTTTGCCCAAAGGCTATACCATCATCCCCATCTTCGAGTTGATCCGCGCTCTGGGCTTGGATAGCACGCTGGCGGGCGTCATTTTGGCGCAGAGCGGCGGCGCGCATGTCATCTTCATTCTGCTATTCGCCGGCTACTTCGGGCAGATGCCCAAAGAACTGGAAGAAGCGGCGATTGTGGATGGCGCGGGCTTTTTGCGCGTTTTCTTCCAAATCCTGCTGCCGCTTGCCAAGCCGGTCATGGCCACAGTCGTCATCATGCAGCTCATCGCCAGCTGGAACGACTTTTTATTGCCGCTGGTGCTGACGCTGGCTCGCCCGGAGCTGCGCACGCTGTCGGTGGGCATGTTCGCTTTCCGTGGCGAATACTTCACCGACTGGAGCGGGATGGCCGCCGCCGCCACCATCGCCATCATCCCCATCATCCTGGTCTTCCTGACCATGCAGCGCTACTTCATCGAGGGCATCGCGGGCGCGGTGAAGAGCTAGAGCCGCCTCGCGCCGTCCCAAAATGAACGCTGCTTGCATGGGCGAGCCGCTGGGTCGTCCGCTTTCATCTGTCATACAGACCCAACGATGCGCTACAATATGCCTGTCAGTGGCAATGGGGAGGCAGGGCATGGACACACCGATTAAGCCGGCTGAGGCGATGACTGACGAGGCGATTGATCCTGAAGAAGCACATCTGACGCCCGAGCAGCGCGAGTTGCTGCGCAGTTTTGAGCGAGCCTTGCATCAGTCCGAGACCGGCCAGCACAGGCCAGCGCGGGAGTTACTTGAGGAATTGCGCATGATGGATGAAGCAGAAGAACATGCGCGTAGAAACGGCGACTGAATTTGAAGGCATGCTCCTGCGGCTCAGAAAGCGATATCGGTTAATCAGAAGAGATGTCGACAGCTTGGTATCCGATCTTGAGAATGGCGTCCGCCCGCAAGACGAACGTTTGCAGAACATGGGCGGGATGGCGGTGTTCAAGGCGCGTCTGCGCAACAGCTCTGCTCGCAGGGGTACGCGCGGCGGCTTCCGGGTCATCTATCGCGTCATGGAAGACGGCACAATTATTTTGATGTTGCTGATTTGGTCAAAGACCGACACAAGCGATTTGCCGGACAGCGAAATCCGCCGCATCGCCAACAAGTATCCGCGATTGTGAGGCAAAGCGTACGCAGAGCCAGGCATTTGTCCCGCGTGTCTTTGTGGCAGAATAGCTGTGCGCAGTCCGCCAGCAAGGATTTTTCATGAAACCCCTCAACATCCTGCTCATCACATCCGACCAGCAGCATTGGAACACGCTGGGCGCAGGCAACCCGGAAATCCACACCCCCGCGCTGGACAAGCTGGCTGCGCAGGGCACGACATTCAAGCGCGCCTATTGCCCCAACCCCACCTGCACGCCCACGCGCAGCAGCATGATCACCGGCAAGTATCCATCACAGCACGGCGCATATTCGCTCGGCACGAAGCTGCCGGAAAGCGAGCCGACTGTGGGCGAGATGTTCAGCGAGGCCGGTTATCGCACGGCGCTGGTGGGCAAGGCGCACTTCCAGCCCCTGCACGGAACCGCCGAGTATGCTTCGCTGGAGAGCTATCCGACCCTGCAAGACCTGGATTTCTGGGCGGACTTTGAAGGACCATTCTATGGCTTCGACCATGTGGAGCTGGCGCGCAACCACACCGATGAAGCCCATGTCGGGCAGCATTATGCGCTGTGGATGGAAGAGCGCGGCTTGACGAATTGGCGCGATTATTTCTTGCAGCCCACCGGGCATGTAGAGGCGCAGCGGCGCAAGTGGCTCATCCCCGAGCGCTTCCACTACAACGCCTGGATAGCCGAACGCAGCAGCGCCTTGATCGCCGATTATCACGAGCGCGGGCAGCCGTTCTTCTTGTGGGCGAGCTTCTTCGACCCGCATCCCAAGTACCTCGTGCCCGAGCCCTGGGACACGCTGTACGACCCCGCCGAAATCAGCGTGCCAGCGGCGACTCCCGGCGAGCATGACAGCCTGCCGCCGCATTTGCAGCTGACCCAGCAGCCCAATCCCGATTTTTCCGCCTGGCAAGAGCCCAATGGCAGCGGCTGTCACGGCTTCCATTCCCACCTGCACGATCGCGGCGAATTGGCGAAAGACATCGCCTGCTATTACGGCATGGTCAGCTGCATGGACAAATACATCGGGCAGATCATCGACCGGCTGGATACGCTGGGCATGGCGGAAAACACGCTGGTTGTTTTCACCAGCGATCACGGGCATTACTTCGGACAGCATGGCTTGATCGCGAAGGGCGCGTTTCATTATGACGATGGCTTGCGCGTGCCGATGATCGCGCGTTTGCCGGGGCGCATCCCAGCCAATGCCAGCAGCGACAGCCTGCAATCGCTGGTCGACTACGCGCCGACCTTTCTGGCGGCCTGCGGGCTGGATGTGCCTGACGATATGACGGGCTTGGATCAATTCGCGGTCTGGGCTGGCGACGAGGCTGGCGCGCGCTCGTCTGTCATCATCGAAAATCGCCACCAGCCGACCACACTGCATCTCAAAACATTCATCGGCGAGCGCTACAAAATCACTCGCTACTTCGGTCGGGACTATGGCGAAATCTTCGACCTGCGCGATGACCCGGGCGAATTGCGCAATCTGTGGTCGGATGAGGTGCTGCGCGCCCGCTTGACCGAAGCCATGCTGCGCGCCGAGATGCAAAAGGAAGAGCCGCTCAATGCTGACAGTGCCGCGCTGCCCAACAAGTCGCCCGCCATGTATGTGAAGAGCTGCAACCGCCGCGGCTTCCAGCTCAACTTCGACCCCGATCAAGCTGTCTGCGAGCTATTCGACCTGGCCGCCGACCCGCACAAAACGCGCAATCTGTGGGACGATGCCGCGAGCGCCGACCTGCGGGCGGACATGGTTTGGGCGCTGCTGCAGAGTCGCTGGGGGCTGGAGCCGCTGTGGATGCCGCGCGTGGCCGGGGCCTAATTGTTGAAAACCGACTTCGCCATGGTTATAATTGCCAGCGGCGATGCGCACCACGCCAGTCTCGCCACAGCGCCCAGTATTTTATTCACAGATGAGGAGAAATTGTCGTGGCTAAGCGAAGATATGTGGTACTTTCCCTGCTGATTCTGCTGGCAGTCCTGCCCCTGGCGGCACAGGACGATATGGCAGAGTTGACGATTTCGATTGGCGCGCGTGGCTTCGGCGATGCAGCGCCTGTATTGATCGAAGCGTGCGAAGCAGAAGTTGGCGGCATCAATGTCGAATGGGAGCGCATCTCGGATGTGCCCAACGAATCGCGCAGCATCTATGTAACCAACTTCACCGCCCGCAATCCCAAGCCGGATATCATCGCGGTCGATGTGATCTGGCCCGGCGACTTCGCGGCTCGCGGCTGGATCGCGCCTATCGAAGAATACTTTGGCGAAGAGGCGCTGGCGGAATACATCCCCGGTTTCTTGGCGGCGGCGCAAGTCGATGGCAGCACCTACGCCATCCCACTCTACATCGATGGCATCCATCTCTTCTATCGCGCCGATCTGCTGGAAAAGTACGGCTTTGAAGCGCCGACCACCTGGGAAGACCTGATCATGCAGGCGGAAACGGTTGTCGAGGGCGAAGCCAATCCCGACCTGGCTGGTTTCATCAGCATGTGGGCGAAGATCGAAGGCTTGTTCATGAATTGGCTGGCTTTCTTTCAGGGCGCTGGCGGCACATTCTTCGATGCCGACGGCAACCTGGCGGTCAACACCGAAGCCGGCATCAAGTCCTTGTCGACCATGGTTGGCATGCTGGAAAGCGGAGTCGCCCCCGAGAGCATCCTCACCTTCCGTCCCAACGATGCCCGCGTGCTCTTCCAGCAAGAACGCGCCGTCTTCTTAATGGTGCAGGACTTTGTGCTCGCGCCTTTGACTGCGGACGAC
Organism: Anaerolineae bacterium; assembly: GCA_034423155.1. Lineage (GTDB taxonomy): Bacteria > Chloroflexota > Anaerolineae > Aggregatilineales > Phototrophicaceae > UBA6055. The sequence continues at coordinate 7,549 of DAOUJB010000115.1, forward strand.
TCGCCCGTGGCCGATGCTGTGCAATTCACGCGCGTGCCTTACTTCGAGGGCAACGACATGACCAACACCACCGTCATCGGCGGATTCTTGTTGGCGGTCAACAAACACTCGGAGAATGTCGAGGCGGCAGCCAACTTCATCCAGTGCTTCACCAGCTATGAGTCGCAGGTGCAAGCCAGCTTGATCCAAGGCAAGGTGCCGACGCGGCCTGCTGTATATGACGATGCGCGCATTGTCGAAGACGCGCCGGGCGTTGCGGCTTTGGGCGCGAATTTTGTTTATGCCTTCGCGCGGCCATCTGCCAACACGGGCACAGCTTATCCCGAGATTTCCGAGATCATGCAGACGGAGATCTCCGCGGCGCTGCTGGGCGAAAAGACGCCCGAACAAGCGCTGGCCGATGCCGAAGCGCAAATCATGATGGTGATGGGCTAGCGCTGCCACCTAGCTCCCTGCTTTTGCCAGGGCTGCCGAGATGAAGCAGGCAAATCGGGCGGGTGTCTACTTTTTGACGCCCGCCCTCTTGATCATTGCCTTCGTCTTGCTCTTCCCCATCGTTCAGACCATCATCCTCAGCTTCGGCAAGAGCTCCACCAGCATTTTCTACGGCTACGAATTCATCGGCTTGGCGAACTATCAGCGCTTGCTGGCGACGCCTCGCTTCATCACCGCGCTCAACAATACCCTCTTTTTCACTGCGGTGACGGTGCCGCTGGAATTGTGCATCGGCATCTTGCTGGCGCAGGCGCTGAATCGGCGCTTTCGTGGCAAAGGACTGGTGCGCATGGCGGTGCTCTTCCCCTGGGCGTTGCCGACTGCCTTGAATGCCTTGATGTGGCGGTGGATGTTCAATTCCGAGTTCGGCTTGTTCAACGCCATGCTCATAGACAGCGGCTTGTTGACCGAGCGCGTCAACTGGCTGGGCGCGATCCCCATCGCCATGTATAGCATGATGTTCGTGTCGGTATGGAAGACCAGCTCTTTCATGGCGCTGCTGTTGCTGGCCGGCTTGCAGACCATCCCCGACGATCTGTACGAGGCCGGCAGCGTCGATGGCACGAATCGCTGGACTGCCTTCCGGCATATCACGCTGCCGCTGCTGCGCCCGGCTATTTTGGTGTCGGTGCTGCTGCGCACGATGGATGCCATGCGCACCTTCGAGCTGCCCTTCAACCTGACCGATGGCGGACCGCTGACATCGACCGAGACCCTGTCGCTATATGCCTACCGCGCGATATTTCAATATGTGAACTTCAATTTGGGCTCGAGCGCCATCATCATCCAGTTCATCATCATCATGGCCATCAGCCTCGCTTATATCGCCACCTTGCGCCGGGGGCAGATATGACGCGGCTTAACCCCCCTCGGTCCCCCCGTCGAGTCGAGGGCAAGGATTCTGCTTCCGCCGGCTTCTATGTGGTGGCGGGCATCACGGTGCTGGTTTCTTTCTTTCCGACAGTCTGGCTCTTTTTGACATCCATCAAGACCGAAGCCGACATTTATGCCTTCCCGGTCGTGTATTTGCCCGCGCCGCCAACGCTGGCCAACTATCTCGACATCTTCGCAGAGACGCCAGAGCTGCTGCGCTATATTTTGAACAGCTTCATCGTAGCCACGACGACCACATTGGTTATCCTGGCATTTGGTGGGCTGGCCGCCTATTCGCTGGGCAGGCTGACCTGGCGCGGACGCGGCGGGTTGCTAATCTTCATCTTGGCGGTGAGCATGTTTCCACCGCTGGCGCTGCTGCCATCGCTGTTCAGCATGTTTTTGGATCTGGGGCTGATCAACTCGTATACGGGCTTGATCATCGGGCACACGGGACTTTATCTGCCCATCGCAATCTGGATATTGTCCAACTTCTTCCAGACCGTGCCGCGCGAGATCGAGGATGCGGCGCGGGTGGATGGCGCGGGCAGCCTGCGCATCTTCTGGCGCATCATCCTGCCCCTGTCCGTGCCCGGCTTGATTTCCTGCGGGTTGATCGTCTTCATCTTCAGTTGGAACGAATTTCCGCTGTCGCTGGTGCTGATGAGCGACAATTTCATGCGCACCGCGCCGGTGGGCATATCGCTCTTCCCGGGCGAGTATTCATTCCCCTGGGAGATCATCACCGCGGCGACGATGCTGACCATCACGCCAATTCTGATTATCTCGGGCGTTTTTCAAGACCGGTTGATCGGTGGATTGACAGCCGGCAGCGGCAAGTAGCGCTCAACCCCGCCGCACCACCACATAGCCGATGACAATCGAAATGACTGTCGCGGCTTCAATGGGCAGCGCCGACTCCATGAAACGCAGCCACAGCAAATGCACGCCGATCAAGATCACCACGGCGATGAAAAAGCGGTCGAACAGGTTGGTATAGAAGGGCAGGAATCCTTCCGGCGGATTGTCGTTTTGCTTCCCCCCGACTCGTCGGGGGGACTGAGGGGGGTTCTTTTCCATCGCGCCTACTCCTTGACCGCGCCGAAGGTCAAACCCATGACGATATAACGCTGGGCGAAGATGACGATGATGGCCGAGGGCACCAGCGTGACCATCGACATGGCTGCCAGCTCGCCCCAGTTGGTGCCCGTCACAGTGACGAATTCGGCCAGCGCCGTGGTGATTGTGCGCGCCACCACGCTCGTCAGGTTGGCGGCGAAGAGATACTCGTTCCAGGCGAAGATCCAGCTGAGGATGCCCGTCACTGCCAAGCCCGGCGCGGCCAGCGGGATGATGACATGGCGCAGCACACCCCACAGCCCCGCGCCATCGATCATGGCGGCGTCGTCCAGCTCGATTGGGATGCCATCCACCACGCCTTTTAGCAGCCAAATGGCGAAAGGCAGGTTAAAGACGCAGTAGAGCAGGATCAAACCCAGCTGCGTATCGAAGAGCGTCCAATCGCCCAGGCGGAAGGTGCGCGTGAACATGATATACAGCGGCAGCAGAAAAGCGGCCGGCGGCGCCATGCGGTTGGTGATGAGCCAGAAGAAGATATTGTCGCGCCCCGCCAGCTTGTACCGCGAAAGCGCATAGGTCGCCAGTAGCGCCAGTATCATCACCAACAGCGCGTTGGCGGTCGAAACCACCAGCGAATTGGTCATATAGCGCTGGAAAGTGCTGTCGGTCAGCACATTGCTGTAGTTCTCCAGGTAGATGCGGCTGAGCATCAGGTTGGGTCTGCCGAAGAGCTCGACGCGCGTGCGCATGGACACGACCAACATCCACCAGATCGGTATCAGCGTGATCAGGGTCATCAAAGCCCAAAACGCGTAGGTAGAGAAATATCGCCAAAAGCGACGGCGCGGGCTGGTGGTCATTACCTTGCTTCCCTCTTGCCCAAGTCATGTGCTGCGTAGGGGCGATACTTGTATCGCCCACTTGAGAATAGGCTGCGTCTAACGGGCGACACAAGTATCGCCCCTACATCGAAACACAAGCGGTAGGAGGGATTCATGGGGTTCATTCCACTTCACCCTTCCGCCGCCCGGATATGGCGATGAAAAGCAGCCAGCAAAGCACAATCGTTAGATAGAGCGTGATGAGCGAGACAGCAGAGCCATAACCCCAGTCCGCGCTGGCGGCGGGCGAGGTAACCCGCCAGATATAGATGCCAGA
>DAOUJB010000116.1:0-2487 GCA_034423155.1 Anaerolineae bacterium
TGCTGCACACTTACGGCGGGCATAGCATGGCCGCGGGCATGAGCTTGCAGGCCCACGCCATCAGCGACTTTCGGCGGGCGCTCTCGCGGGCGGTGCGCGACCTGGGTGGCGCGCCAACAGCTCCGCCTCTGCCCATCGACGCCTGCCTGCGCCTGCCCGAAATCACCTCTGAGTTGACTGATGAAATCGAAGGTCTGGCGCCGTTCGGGCAGGGCAATCCGCCGATAATCCTGCTGACGCGCGGTCTGACATTGGTCCGCCAACGCGGCTTGGGGAGGCGCGGCGATCATCTGCAGTTGATCGTCGCCGACCAGGCCCAAAACCGCCAGCGGGTCATCTGGTGGCGCGGTGCGGGCAAAGCGCTGCCCAGCGGATTCTTCGACCTGGCCTATACCCTGCGCAGCAGCCATTATCGAGGGCGGCGCGAAAACCTGGTCGAATGGCTGGACTGGCGCGAAAGCCCGGACGCCGCCCCCGAATTGCGATCGTCCGCGCCCAAGCTGCAAAGCAAAGACTATAGATACAGTGCAAATGCCCGAGCCGATCTGGCGCGTGCTCGCGAGCAATATCCCGCTGCGCAGGTCTGGGCAGAAGGCGCGCAAATGCCAGATTGTGTTACACGGTTGCAGCTAGCGCCCGGCGAGACGCTGATCGTCTGGACGATTCCCGCTTCGCACAGCATTTGGCAGGCGGCTCTGGACACGGTCAATCCATCGCAGCTGGTCGTGTTTGCGGCTCGCCCGGCCTGGGGAGGACCCAATGCCTTCCTGGCGCGCTTGGTTGGCATGGCAAAATATGCGATCGCCCAGCGAAATGGCGCTGCCGATGTCCAGGCACTGGCGGCGGCGCTGGGAGATCGGGCGCTGGCGGTGCAGGCTGGTTTGCATTTGCTGCGCGCGCAGGGCTTGCTGGAGCATGATCGGACTGCGGATGGCTCGCTGCGGCTGCGGATGCTGCGGGCCGAGCCAGACGAAAAGCTCTGCGACAAGTGGCGGGCGCGCCTGAACCTGATCCTGCGAGAGACGCGCGCCTACCGAGATTATTGGCGTCTGCATGCGCTGGACGAAATCCATTAGCGTTCTCAGTAAGACCAAGTTACTCATGCGCAACCGAGCAACGCCGCCCAAATTCGGAACATGTAGGGACGATACTTGTATCGCCCACAACGCCGCAATTGTACATGTGGGCGACTCAAGAATCGCCCCTACGACGTTCCTTCCTATTGTTGCATTACTTTATTGGACTTACTTCTGTGGCGCATAAATCTGCGAACCATCGTCGCGCCATGCTACAATCCGCCCCAAACAGCCTGGCGAGAAAACCCTGCGATGTCTTTTGAGCAATCCGTATCCTGGTGGTGCTATGAGCGGCGGGGCATAGACGAAAAGGCCTTGCTGCGCGAAATCAAAGCGATCGGCTACAGCGCTGTCGAGCTTGTGCCGCGCCACAAATTTTCGCTGGTGCGCGATCATGGCTTGCGCATCGCCGCCCATCAATTGCATGTGCCGCTGGAGCAGGGCATCAGCCACACAAAATATTGGGACGACATCGAGCGCCAGGCGGACGAATCGTTGAAGATGGCGCAGGAATGGGATATCCCCTACTTGATCTGTTTCAGTGGCAATCGCGAGGGGCTGGACGACCAGCGCGGGGCAGAAAATGCCATCCGCCATCTCTCGCAGTTGGCGAAGTCGGCCGAAAGCGCCGGCATCACCCTCGTCCTGGAATTGCTCAACAGCAAGGTGGATCATCCCGACTATCAATGCGACAAGACAGCCTGGGGCGTGCAGGTGGTATCGGCGGTGAACTCGCCGCGCGCGCGCCTGCTTTATGACATTTATCACATGCAGGTGATGGAAGGCGATATCATCCAGACCATACGCGACAATCACCAGTGGATCGCTTATTACCACACGGCTGGCGTGCCCGGACGCAACGAAATTGACGATTCGCAGGAGCTCTATTATCCCGCCATCTGCCGCGCCCTTGCGCAGACGGGCTTCACGGGCTATCTCGGGCAAGAATTCGTGCCGACCGGCGACTGGCGGTCTGCGCTGCGCGAGGCTTTCACCATCTGCAGCGTGTGAGAGAACAGCAACACGATTGAGGAATGTGTAGGGGCTATACTTGTATCGCCCACATCATCACCGATTGCCATTCAACCGACTTGGCAAGTCGCCTCTGCACAAAACTGCGGGGCATTGAGAGGGGGGTCAAACGGGCGAGTCATCGCCTCGCCCCTACGCGCAGTTGTTGCGGAGATCGAGAGGGCAGAGTCAATACGAGCCACGATGCGGGAAGCGCCGCCAGATGCCGGCCGGCTTCTTCACCTCTTGCAGCAGCGCGATGCCCGCTACGATCACCGCCATGCCCGCCAACATGGGTTCGGTAATCTCCTCGTTCAGCGCCACCACGCCGCCCAAGCCCGCCACAATCGGGATGATGTACGAAGCCATGACAGCCGCCGTCGCGCCGAATCGCTTGATA
>DAOUJB010000117.1:0-3066 GCA_034423155.1 Anaerolineae bacterium
CATGATGCTGTCCAGCTCGTTGGCGACAGCCATGGTCGTGCGGATCTGGTCGTTACCAGTCACAACCCAGACGGCGCGCTGCGGTTCGGGCAGCTTGAAGACGCCGGTCTTGGAGCCCCACCAATCGTCATTGCGATCGTAGACCCAACTGGTCTCGTTGGCGCTGGTGATGACATAGGGACCCGTGCCGAGGGGCCAGCCCTTCTCGAGATCGAAGAACTTGAAGGTGAAGGGGTCTTCCATGGAGAAGACATGCTCGGGCAAAATGTTGATGCCACCCCAGATGCGGACGGACCAAAAGTCCAACTGGAAGCGCGGGTTGGGCGAGGTGAGGTTGAATACAACCGTTAGGTCGTCGACCTTTTCGACGCTCTCGATCCAGGTCTGGACATTACCTGCATAGCTGAGCGATACCGTCTCATCATTGAGCAGCAGCTCAACCGTATAGACGACATCGTCGGCGTTGAAGGCCTCGCCATCGGACCATTCCGCGCCGTCGCGCAGGTTGAGAGTCCAGACATCCAGGGCATCGTTGGCTTCCATGCTCTCAGCCAGCCAAGGCATGATTTCGCCGGTCTCATAATTGAGGATGAAGAGCGGCTCGGCAACAGCCTGGTGCAAACCCTTGTTGCGGTGGTTGTGGGGCAGCAGGAAGTTCATTTGGTCGAAGTTGGCGACCGCGCCGGCGGGACCGTCAATGTCAAAGATGACGGTGTCTTCACGCGCGACATCTTGGGCGACAGCCGTGAAGCTGAACGCCGCGATAACTGCGACCAGAAGGACGAATAGAAGTGTTCTCGCTTTCATGTGTTGTCTCCTACACACTAAGCCGATTAAAGGAAATTGCCCGCTCCAAAATGGTTCGCCATCCTGTGACTGAATGGCGGGCGCGCCGGCGGCACCCTGGTTTGCCAAGAGTGGGAAAAAGTAGCTGCGTCTATAGCGCCTCCTTTCGTATGAGTGGCTGTGCATGACTTGCGGAGAATCTGTCTGGCAGCACAGCGCGTGCGCCGCGAACAGTCGGTGGGAACGCTCTCAATTGCGAGCTGGGGCGATGCGCCTGCGGGGTAATTTCGTACATGAATACCAATGCGCTAAGCAATTATGACCAATAGCGTGTACATACGACAAAGTACGGCAAGGTAATTTAACACGGCTTGCGGCGGCTTGCAATAGGCGAGTTTTGGCGGATTTGCCTGGCCGAGCGAGTTGCTCTGGCGCGAAACACCCTACACAAGCAAGTCGATGCTCGACTATACTGCCGATAGTGAACAGGAGGAGCCGGCGCTGTGTGGCAGCCCAACCAAAAACCCACCCCATTTCCCAAGCTGGTGCTAATTCTATTCGGCACGGCGCTGCTTTTGATCGCGCTGATCTTGGCGCTGGCCGATATCAAATGCAATTATGACATCGAGAATTGGTGGGCGGTGCCTTATCCCGGCGCAGAGACCATCACCATCCAGCATGACGACTGGCTGCGGCCGCGCGCGCTCTTCGAAACCGTCTGGGTGCTGCACAGCGAAGACGATATAGAAACAGTCAAGCAGTGGTATCGCGAAAAAACCCTCTTCGTGCTGGACGAGCAGCGCACACGGGGCTTGGCGTACTCCGACTACCGCGTGCAGGAAGCCGCAGACGGCGGCAGCACGATCGTGCTCTTCAGCAGCTGCGGCATGTGACGCGCTTGTGAAGATCGCCGCCTTTCCCAAATGCTACCTGGAAGATATTGCCGCCGGCGACATGAGCGTCTTCGAGTGGATAGCGATGGCTCGAGACCTGCCCGCCGAAGGCTTGGAGATGTACGAGGGCTTCTTCACCAGCCTCGATGACAGCTATATCAACAGCGTAGCCGAAGCCATCGCCGAAGCCGGTTTCGGCATGCCCATGCTGTGTTGTTCGCCCGATTTCACCAATCCCGATAAAGCCGCTCGCCAGCGCGCCATCGACCGCGAAGCCGACATGATCCGCATAACGCGCTTGCTGGGCGGGCCCGGCGCAGTCTGTCGCGTGCTCAGCGGCCAGCGCTATCCCGAAGTGCCCCGCGAACAGGGCCTGGCTTGGGTGGTCGAGTGCATCGAGCAAGTCATCCCGGTCGCGCGCGAACATGGTGTTGTGCTGGGCTTGGAAAACCACTACAAAGACGGCTTTTGGCGCTATCCAGAGTTCGCGCAGAAGATGGATATTTTCCTGGAACTGCTGGATACCATCGCCGAGCGCGAGCACTTCGGCGTGCAATACGATCCCTCCAACGCCATTGTGGCTGGCGATGATCCGCTGGCGTTGCTGCGGGCGGTGGCCGGGCGCGTGGTCAGCATGCACGCCAGCGACCGATTTCTTGCGCCAGGCGCGAACCTGGCTGCCTTGCGCGGCAGCGACGGCACGATCGGCTATGCGCCGGAATTGCAGCATGGCGTCACCGGGCGGGGCTTGAACGACTACGATGCCATATTCGCCATCCTGCGTGATGTCGGCTACAGCGGCTGGGTCAGCATCGAAGATGGTATGAATGGCCTGGACGAAATGCGCGAGTCGCTGGAGTTCTTGCATGCGATGCGGGCGAAGTATTTTTCATAAACGCTGAGAACACAGAAACGAATCCAAGCAAGTCTTACACATTTTACCACCGAGTACACCGAGTATTTTGAGTACACAGAGGCAAAGGCAAAAGCAAATCGAGCTAGAATCTGTCTGTCAAAGCAGGTGAGTATCTTTATGAGGCGTATGGATGAGCCGATCGCACTGACTTCAAGCATACCCTAAAGGGATTCTCGGTGTACTCTTTCAACTCTGTGTACTCGGTGGTCCAGTTTTTTCATTTCTGTCTTGACTTTACTTTTGTGCCTATGTGGCAATAAAGGAAACATATCATGCAAGCATTGGTCAAATATGGACGCGCCGACAAAAATGTGGAATTGCGGGATATGCCACAGCCAGCCGACCCCGCGCCCGGGCAAGTCATCGTGCAGGTGCGGGCGGCCGGCGTCTGTGGCAGCGACCTGCACATGTGGCGCGAACATCAAAGCTGGGAGATCAAGCTGCCGCTGGTGCTGGGGCACGAATTCTGCG
>DAOUJB010000118.1:0-3159 GCA_034423155.1 Anaerolineae bacterium
GCCATGCTGTTCAGCCAGACGCTGCTGGCGCTGCTGGCTTATGTGGGCATGAACAGCCTGTCGCTGGGCTACAGCGAGACTTTGCGGGCATTTGCGGCGCTGGCCGGCTGCAATCTCTTCGTCGACATCTTCGGCAACATGGCCTACGATCTCTTGCTCTCGCGCGAGCGCATGGTGCTGACCTCGGCAGTCGAGATCGTGCATATCTTCCTGCGAATCGGCATGGCGCTGCTGGCTTTGTCGCTGGGCTGGGGATTGCTGGGCGTGTATGCAGCCGCACTTTTCTCGGGCATTCTGCGCTCGCTGGCGCTGGTGAGCCTGAACTTTCGCGCCGGCATCAAACCGCATTTTCCCCTGGATCGCGACCTCGCCCGCCGGCTGTTGATCAATAGCGCGCCGCTGGCACTGTCATCGCTGCTCACCCTGGCCTACCAGCATGCCGACAAGCTGCTGACGACCGGCATCTTGGGCGAACGCATCACGGGCTACCTGGTTGTCGCTTTTGTGATCAATTATGGCGTGATCGAGCTGATCAGCAGTTCGGTGCTGGTGGCGGCCTATCCCTTGCTTTCGCGCTATCACGAAGATGGGCGCAACCCCATTTTCGGTTTCTTGATCGAAAAATTGGCGCTGTATATGCTGCTGGTCGGTCTGCCAGTGGCGCTGGGCATCAGCATCTTGGCCGAGGCGATCATCCTGCCGCTGCTGGGCGAGACTTATGCGCCATCGGCAGACATCCTGCGCCTGTTGATCTGGTTCACCGCCATCACCATGTTCGGCAATGTATTCAGCAAGGCGCTGCTCATCCAAAATCGGCAGCGGCATCTGCTGGCGATTCGCGCTTGCGGCCTGGCTTTGAATGTGGCGCTGACTCTGCTGCTGCTCTTCAGTTGGGGCGATGCGCGAGGCGCAGTGGCCGCGTCTATCGTCGGCGAACTGCTGATCGTGGCGCTGCTGCTGGCGAGCTTCCGCGCGCTGGGCTGGCGGGCGCCGGCCTTGGCGGGGGCGGCTGCGCGCCTGCTGGTGATCTGTCTGCCGGTCGCCCTGGTGATGCTGGCGCTGCGCGAGTCCTTCATCGGGCTGCCGGTGCTGGGCGGGCTGGGCGTCTATGCAGGCGGCATATTGGCGCTGCGCGTGCTGGGCGCGGACGACTGGGACCTGCTCTATCGGCTGGTGGTGGCGCTGCCTGGCGGCTCGCAGTTGGGGCGCATCTGGAAGCGCGACACGAAAATGAGCTGGTGAGCCGCGCATGCACATCTTGCAGCTGACGCCTTATTATGCGCCAGCCTATGCCTTTGGCGGCGTCGTGCGCGCGGTCGAAGGACTGGCCGGGGCGCTGGCGGCTCGCGGACATCGCATCACCATCCTGACGACAGATGCGTTGGATCAGCGGCGGCGCTATGCCGGTGCCCTGGACGAGACTCGCGGCGGCATACGAATCGTGCGCTGTCGCAATGCTTCGGTCTGGCTGCGCGGAGGGCTGAATCTGTCGACGCCGCGGGACCTGCGCAAGGCTGCCAAAATCATTTTGTCGGATGTCGATGTGCTGCATCTGCACGAGCTGCGCACGGCGGAAAACTTGCTGGTGACGCCTGTCGCGGCGGCGATGCGCGTGCCGATTGCGTTGTCGCCGCATGGCACAATCAACCTCGGCACCGGGCGGAGTCGGCTCAAGCGGGGCTGGGATCGGCTGTTGAGCTGGCAGTTGCTTTCGCGCATCAACCATATCATCGCCTTGACAGAATCCGAACGGGTCGAAGCAGAGCAGCTCTGGGCGGCGCTGGCATCATCCCGTCAGCCTGCGACCAGCGTGATCCCAAATGGCGTGAACCCCCGCGAATTCGAATCGCTGCCGACTGCGACCGATTTCCGCGCGCGTTTTGGCTTGGGGGCAGCGCCGACCGTCTTGTATATGGGACGTTTGCAGGCGCGCAAAGGCGTCGATGTGCTGCTGCGGGCTTTTCTGGCGGCGGATGTCGCGGATAGTCGCTTGCTGATCGCGGGACCAGACGAAGGCATGCTGGGGAGTCTGCGCGAGCTGGCGGCGGGCGATGGACGGGTTGTCTTCGCGGGTTACCTGGATGGTTCTGCACGGCTCGAGGCGCTGGCGGCGGCCGATGTCTTTGCCTTGCCGGCTGTCGGTGAAGGCCAGTCGATCGCCGTGCTCGAGGCGCTGGCTGCAGGATTGCCTGTCGTACTTTCGCCGGGCTGCAACATGAACGAAGTCGCGGATGCGGGCGCGGGATTCGTGGTTGAAGCGACTGTCGATGCGTTCGCTGCGGCGCTGCGGCGTCTGCTGCATGATGAGTCGCTGCGGCAAGAGATGGGCGCGCAGGCCCAGTTGCTGGCGCGGGAGAAGTACAGCTGGGCGCGTGTAGCAGCGGATATGGAGCGGGTGTATGCGGGGCTGTTGTAGCGCAGGCAAGTTGACATTGACCCTTGACATGGTACACTTTTGTCGAGTCCCCAGGGGGTTACCATGATTGGCGCGCGCATCAGACAAGCCAGGCTTATCGCCGGTTTGTCACAGAAAGAACTTGCGGAAGCCGTGACTCAATGTGGTCTGGCCATATCGCCAGCTGCAATCTCTGGTTATGAGACGGGCAAAAGCCACCCACCCATTGACTTCATGCTCAATAGCGCCCAAGTTCTGGGTGTGCGGGTTTCGTACTTGTTTCACCAACCAGAAACAACAGTTGACTGGACCGCGTTTCGCAGGCGTAGCAGTCTTGGCAAGAAAGGACAGGAAGCCATTAAGGCTTATGCGCTGGACATCGCCGAATTGCAGATAGAGTTGAAATCTGCACTGTATCCCTCCCTCCCACGGCGCCTGCCTCGAGAAGTAGCTGTCAATGGATTGGAAGACGCGGAAGGGATTGCCGATCAAGTGCGAAACGACTGGGATGTCGGCGATAGACCGCTTGATAATCTGGTGCAAACGGCAGAGGACCGCGGAGTAATTGTTGTAGCCTGGAAAGGAGATGAAGAGTTTGATGGTCTGTCTGGTTGGTGTGGCGAGCACCCAGTTGCGGTAATAAACCAGAATAAACCTGCCGACCGAATTCGCTTCACACTTGCGCACGAAATCGGTCACCTTGTCATGGAGAATGCCAATCCAGATGACGATGAAGAGCAGTTTGCCCATCGGTTCGCAGCGGC
>DAOUJB010000119.1:0-3866 GCA_034423155.1 Anaerolineae bacterium
ACGCCCATCACGGTCGAGGCGGACAAGCGCGGCATCTCGGCGCAAGCAGTCTTTGAGCATTATCACGAGCGCTTCCTCAAGACGCAGCGCAAAATCGGCGTCAGCTATGACCTGTTCACGCACACCGACACCGAGAATCACCACCGCGTCGCCCAGGATATTTTCACGCGGCTGCTGGAGCGCGGCTATCTCTACAAAGAACGGCAGACCCTGCTCTACAGCGAGAGCGAGAAGCGCTTCTTGCCCGACCGCTATGTGGAAGGCACTTGCTACATCTGCAAGTATCCACATGCGCGCGGCGATCAATGCGAAAATTGCGGTAACCTGATGGACGCGGTGCAGTTGATCAATCCGCACAGCCGCAACAATCCTGACGACAAACTCGTCCGGCGCGAATCGGAACACTACTTCCTCGATCTCGCGCAATTCACCGAGCAAATCCTCGCCTACCTCGCCGATCATGAGCATCACTGGCGACCTAATGTCAGCCGCTTCAGCCAGAATTTCGTCAAAGAGGGCTTGCGCGGCCGTCCCATCACTCGCGATATCGACTGGGGCGTACGCGTGCCGCTGGAAGGCTGGGAAGACAAACGGCTCTATGTCTGGTTCGACGCGGTCATGGGCTACTTCACCGCCAGCATCGAATGGGCGCGCAACACGGGGCAGCCCGATGCCTGGAAAAAATGGTGGTACAACCCGGAAGCCAAAATCTACAACTTCATCGGCAAGGACAATATCCCCTTCCACACCATCATCTGGCAAGCCGAGCTGCTGGGCATCGATGGCATCTACAACGAAGACGACCCAAATTACGCCGATATCCCGCTGCAACTGCCGCATGATGTGCCCGCCAACGAATTCATGAATATCGAGGGGCAGCAATTTTCGACCTCGCGCAACTGGGCGGTGTGGCTGCCCGACCTGCTCGAGCGCTACCAAGCCGATGCCGTGCGCTTCTATGTCGCCCGCACCTTCCCCGAACGCCAGGACAGCGACTTCAGCTGGGATGGCTTCCTGGCGCGCGTCAACAACGAGCTGCTGGCGGCTTGGGGCAATCTGGTCAATCGCATGCTGGGTTTCGCCTGGAAGCGCTTTGATGGCGTCGTGCCAGCGCCCGACCATCTCACGGCAGAAGACGAAGCCATCATCGCGCGCTGCGAAGCCGGCTTTGAGCTGGTCGGCGGGCTGATCGCCGATGTGCGCCTGAAAGAAGCGCTGGAAGAGACGCTCTCGTTGGCGCGGGCGGTCAATGGCTGGCTCAACGAACGCGAACCCTGGAAGGTCATCAAGCAGGACAGGGCGGATGCGGCGCGGTCGGTGTATGCGGCGCTGCGCTGCATCGACAACTTGAAAGTGCTGTTCGCGCCCTTCACGCCTTTCAGCTCGCAGCAGGTGCACGAGATGCTGGGCTATGACGGGCAGCTCTTCGGCGAGCAGCGGATCGAGAATGTTCAGGAAGAAACGCGCGATCATCTGGCGCTGATTTATGATGGCAGCGCGGCGATTGGGAAATGGCAGAAGAGTGATTTGCAGCCGGGGCAGACGCTGCGCAAGCCGAGTCCGCTGTTTACCAAGCTGGATCCCGAAATCGTCGAGCAGGAGCGGGGGCATCTCGGGCAGGCGCGGGTGGAGGGGGAGATTGTGTGAGGATTTGCTGCAGCGAGTCATAATGATAGTCGCGAGTTTTCCCGACCGATGCGGCAACAAAAGGACAACCTTATGTCGACAATAGACGCAGCACACAAGGGCGCAAGTTTCGACTATGAGAGCGAACTATGGAAAATGGCCGATGCCCTGCGCGGCAGCATGGACGCGGCTGAGTACAAGCATGTCGTGCTCGGCTTGATCTTCCTGAAGTACATCTCCGACGCCTTTGAAGAGCAATACGCCCGATTGCAGGAAGAAGCCTTTGCTGACCCGGAGGATCCCGACGAATACCGCGCATTCAACTTCTTCTGGGTGCCGACGGATGCGCGCTGGTCCAATATCCGGAATATGGCGCGGCAACCCACACTTGGACAAATCATCGACAGCGCCATGGTCGCAGTCGAGCGCGAAAACCCGGCGCTCAAAGATGTCTTGCCAAAAGATTACGCCCTCCGGGCTCTCGACGCCCGGCGTCTGGGCCAACTGATCGATATGATCAGCAACATCAAGATCGGCGACGCCGAGGCTCGCTCTCGCGATGTGCTGGGCAATGTCTACGAGTATTTCCTCTCCCAGTTCGCCAGCGCCGAAGGCAAAAAGGGCGGCCAGTTCTACACGCCGCGCAGCGTCGTCCGGCTGCTGGTGGCGATGCTGCAGCCTTTCAAGGGTCGTGTCTACGATCCCTGCTGCGGCTCGGCTGGCATGTTTGTACAGTCGATGGAGTTTATCGACGCCCACGCCAGCGGCAATGGCAATGGCGGCAAAGCCAGAGACAAGGTATCCATCTACGGGCAGGAATCGAATTACACCACCTGGCGCCTGTCAAAGATGAACCTGGCCATCCGCGGCATTGAGGCGCAGATCGCGTATGGCGACAGCTTCCACAACGACCGTCATCCCGACCTGCGCGCCGATTTCATCCTCGCCAACCCGCCCTTCAATATCTCCGATTGGGGCGGCGAACGCCTGCGCGACGACAAACGCTGGCGATACGGCATCCCGCCCAAAGGCAACGCCAACTTCGCCTGGGTGCAGCATATCGTCCATCATCTGGCGCCCGGCGGCGCGGCCGGCTTCGTGCTCGCCAACGGCTCCATGTCCAGCGGCCAGAAAGCCGAAAGCAAAATCCGCCGGGAGTTGGTCGAAGCCGACCTGATCGACTGCATGGTGGCGCTGCCGAGCCAGCTATTCTATTCGACGCAGATTCCGGCTTGCCTGTGGTTTCTGGCGCGCGGACGGAATCGACTTGGCGAGGTCTTGTTCATTGACGCCCGCCAAATGGGGCGAATGCTTGACCGCACCCGCCGCGAACTGACCGACGAAGACATCGACCAAATCGCCGCAACTTACCACGCTTGGTGCGACGGGACGGACGATTACGCCGACGACCCCGGCTTTTGCAAGAGCGCCTCGCTGGAAGAAATACGAAAGCACGACCACGTCCTGACACCGGGCCGCTATGTCGGCATGGCGCCGCAGGAGGACGATGGGGAGCCATTCGAGGAGAAAATGGCCCGTCTTTCGGCTCAGTGGCGGGAACAACAGGCTGAGGCACGACGGCTGGACTCGGAGATTGAGGCCAACCTAGCGCGGCTGGGATTTGGGAAGTAGAGGGCACCCTATGAAGTTGGATCTGACACCGCTAGAAAACGCCGTGGCCCAGTTAGAAGAGGCCCTGGACATCTACAACTCCGACCTGGCATTGACCGATCCTCGCCTCAAGAGGCATGTGAGGGCTGCCGTCATCCAAGCGTTCGAGTTCACTTACGAGCTCTCATTCAGGATGCTGCGGCGCTACCTGGAGCTTGCCTCTGCCAACCCTGCGGAGATCGACAAGCTCGTCTTCAACGACGTCATCCGCGAAGCTTACAGGCAAGCCCTCCTCAGGTCCGAGCTCCCGGAGTGGCGTGAGTTTCGCAGGAACCGCGGCGCCACCAGTCACGCTTACAACGAAGAGAAGGCGCAGGAGGTGTTTGAGAGCGCTCCGGACTTCCTCCAAGAGGCCCGTTATCTGCTGAATCGACTCCATGAGAGGAACGAGTCCCTTGACTAGCCCTGTGGATATCAGGCCAGACCACCTCGAAATTGTGCAGGACATCCTGATCAAGAATCTGCCTGCGGGCGTCAAAGTCTGGGTCTTCGGGAGCCGCGCCAACTGGACCACCAAGGACTCCTCAGATTTGGACTTGGCCTTGGAGGGTGAAGGCAAGCTTAGCCAC
>DAOUJB010000120.1:0-3760 GCA_034423155.1 Anaerolineae bacterium
ATCTTGCAAAGGGTAATAGGCTGGCGAGCCAGATAAATCGCCAAGCACAGGCTCGTCGCGGGTGATGGCGCCGCAAGACCGGTCCGGGTTCAGATTGCCGCTGCTTTGTTCCAGTCTGCCCGCGCAATCTTTGTCCCGGCCCGGGCTGGCGATGATGCTGTTGCGCACAAGCAAGCGTCCGCCGGTATTGCCGAGCGCATCTCCCTGTCCTGCAGACCAGTTATCCACAAAGGTCGCGTGAGTAATCGTGACTTCGCCGGACCCGTCGACTAGCAAGGCACCGCCGCTGCGTTCTGCATTATTCTCGCTGAAAGTGCTGTTGGCGATGTCGAGCCGCTGCCATGTCACGTTGATCGCCCCGCCGCCTCCGCGCTCGGCTCTGTTCGTCAAGAAGCTGCTGGCGTTGATAGAAATGGCCCCGCCGCCCCGCCAGTCGCTGCCGATGCCGCCGCCGCTCGCACTGGCGCGATTGCCGACGAAGCTGCTCTTGTCGATGGTCAGCCCAACGCCGGCCCCGTTCGTCGCGATTGCGCCACCGAATGTCGCCTTGTTGTCAACAAAGCTGGAATCTTCGATGCTGGCTTGGGCATCATCCAAGAGCCGCAGCGCGCCGCCGTTGTCATGGCTGCCAGGTCCGGGATCGGGCTGCGGACGAATGTAGTGGATGCGCACGCAGCCGTCGCCATCGACAGAACGACGAGCCAGGCTGGTGCCTTCAGCTACCTCGAAAGTCGCCCGCACAGCGCAATTCTTCTCGAAGCGGCTGTTGATGATATCGACTGTTCCGCCCGCGGCATAAATCGCGCCGGCGCTTTTTTCGGCGATGTTGCCAATGAAGCGACTGTCATGGATGACCAGCCTGCTGCCACCGTCATCTGTTTCAGTGTCTTCCGTCTCGGCGAAGTCGGCGTCGCCAAACCCGACCAGGATATCGAATTGATCTAAAAAGTTCTCTCCCCTGCCGGATGAGATTGGAGTCGCGATTGCGCCGCCATGCCGAGCCGAGTTGTTGGCCAGCAGGGAATTCATGATAGTGACCTGGCTCCGATTGCGCAGCCGGATCGCGCCACCATTGCCAGCGGATCTACCTTCCGTCATCGTTAAGTTTTGAATCGTGAGCATCCCGCCCTTGACATCGAAGATACGGAACTTGTTGTCGCCGCTTATCGTGTAGCCATTTCCCTCGATCGTGAGCGAGCCAGTGATGGTCGGCAGCCTCGCGGCGAGGGTGATGTCGGCGCTCAGCGCGATTGTGTGGCTGTCGCCGCTGCCGTTGGCGGCCTCGATTTTTGCAGAAAGGCTGCTGGTATCATCGGCGGCATTGGCCCGCGCGACCAATAGAAGCGAGGCAAGTAGTCCAAACAAAAAAATCGCAACAGGTTGGC
This sequence comes from Anaerolineae bacterium, assembly GCA_034423155.1. Classification (GTDB taxonomy): domain Bacteria; phylum Chloroflexota; class Anaerolineae; order Aggregatilineales; family Phototrophicaceae; genus UBA6055. Next base: position 1,386 of record DAOUJB010000120.1, read on the forward strand.
CGAATCGCTTTGAGATCATTGCTTGATCCTTTTCAACAACACTGCAGAGCAGACGACAGTATTATGAGACATTATAACGATTGCGCTTGATTATAACAGAGACCGAGCGATTGCGGAGAAAGGGCGGGCGAATTCGCAATTGTCGCAGCAGACTGTACAATTGTTTGCAAACGAGACCGACGAGGTGATGATGAACGCGCGCTTGCAGCATGTCAGCATTCCGCGACCGCCCGGCAGCGAACGGACCACCCGCGATTTCTATGGCTGTTTGCTGGGTCTGGACGAGATCCCGCCGCCAAACAGCCTGCAAGACGACCAAGTCATCTGGTTCCGGGCTGGCGACGGGGCCGAGTTGCATATATTTGCCGAAGCGCCGCTGGATGACCGCTCCAACCGCCATCTTTGCCTGGTGGTCGATGACTTGGCCGGGCTGCGCGAGCGGCTCTTGGAGGCGGGTTATCAACCTTATGCCGTCACGCCGATCCCCGGACGCCCGCGCTTTTTCTGCCGCGACCCATTCGGCAATATCCTCGAGTTCACGACCATCGAAGGCGATTACCTGCAACTCCAGGCTGGCAGCGCATGAAGATCGCATCCATCCGCGCCGTGCAGGTCAACTTGCCGCCACGAGCGCCCAGCGGAAAAGCGCGCCGTCCCGCTTGGCAGCAAACAGCCGAAGTCGCCAACCCCATGTCGCGCTACAGCCATGTCAAGCGCCACCGCAGCTTGTGGACCAACACGGGCTGGGGACGGGTTTTCTGTCAGGTTACGCTGGAAGATGGCAGCTGGGGCTTGGGATCGACCATGCACGGCAAACCGGTCGCCGCCATCATTGACGATCACCTCGCGCCGCAGCTGGTCGGGCAAGATGGCTTTGCGATCGAGCGCCTGGCTGACATGATGTTCCGCCTGACCAAGTTCTATGGCAGCGCGGGTTTGGCTTCCTATGCCATCAGCGCGGTCGACCTGGCGCTTTGGGATGCCAAAGGCAAGGCGCTGGGGCAACCGGTGTATAGCTTGATCGGCGGACTGCAGAAAGAGTGCCTGTTTTGTTATTCCACCGGCAACGACATCGACTGGTATCAAGAATTGGGCTTCCGCGCGCACAAGCTCGCTTGTCCGTATGGGCCCGCTGACGGGCTGGACGGATTGCAGCGCAATGTCGAAATGGTGGCGAAAGTGCGCGAACAGGTCGGCGCTGACTGCGAGCTGATGCTGGATTGTTGGATGGCTTTTGATGTCGACTACACTGTGCGGCTGGCGGAAGCGCTGCGTCCGTACAAGCTCAAGTGGATCGAAGAATGCCTCATCCCCGAGGATTTTGACGCCCATGCCGAATTGCGCGCGCGCTTGCCCTGGCAGACGCTGAGCACGGGCGAACACTGGTACACGCACATCCCGTTTCAGTATGCGCTGCGCCACAATCTGGTCGATATTTTGCAGCCGGATATCGAATGGGCGGGCGGCCTGACCACCTGCATCAAAATCGCCCATGCTGCCGAAGCGGCTGGCAAGAGCGTCATGCTGCATGCCGGCGCGCGGACGCCTTATGGACAACACTTCTCGGCGGCGATGGCGGCTGTGCCCTGGATCGAATATTTCATCGGCGAAGACCCGGGCGTGCCATTGAGCGAGGGGACATGGCTGCCGGGCATGCCTGTCGCGGTCGATGGCTGGCTGGAAGTAGCCGATGCGCCCGGTTTTGGCTTGGGGATTGAGGATAGCTGGATCGTGCCCTACGCAGGGTAGACACAGCGGGCACAATGCTGCGGTTTTTTGTGCGGGCGAGTCACCGCCTCGCCCCTACGGCGAATTCTTGACGCGGGCGCGCCTCCAACCCCTCCCCCAGCCCCTCCCCGTCAGGACGGAGAGGGTAGCCAAAGCCTGCTATAACCCCTCCCCCAGCCCCTCCCAAAAGGGACAGCGTAGGGGCGAGGCGGTGACTCGCCCGTATTTCGGGTGTGTTGGCGGGCGACCCAATGGCTCGCCCCTACGCGCGTCTGTCGGGGGGACTGAGGGGGGTCAAGCCAAACCCAGGCGCTCGAACTGCTCGGCCGGCGCATCGCTGGCGCGCATGGCTCCCACCAAGGCTTCTGTCATCCGCGCTTCGACCGCCGCATCTTGCAGGGGCGTCAGCTGACCGGGATCCGCCGCCAGGTCGTACAGGCAGGTTTGCAGTTCTTCTCCCCAAAAGCGGTGAAAGATGCAGGGGATTTTCAGGGTCTGGCAATCTTTGGTGAAAGTGAAAGGGTCGGCCAGCGTCATGTTCGTCAGTTCGCTGGGCGGGAAGGGGTGGCGCATGTGCGTGGTCATGAGCGTGTAATTGAAGAGCGGCTGGTTGTCGGCATCTTTTGGCGCGCGCATATACACATGGC
>DAOUJB010000121.1:0-13096 GCA_034423155.1 Anaerolineae bacterium
TCCCCCCGACAGGTCAGGGGGAGGCAAGCATTGGCTACCCTCTCCGTCCCGACGGGGAGGGGCTGGGGGTGGGGTTAGAAAGAGAACCATCCACCGATTTAGACACTCCCTTCGTGGCAGTTTTTGCGCGCGGTCAGCTTTGCAGGAATTCGCGCAAGAAGGCTTGAAAGTTGCCAGCATGGCAAGCATCGGTGTATTGCAAAATCGCTTCGCCATCCAGCGGATAGAGGGGATAACAGCTTGTCGGCGCGGCGCCGCCCGGCAGCTCCACGATCATGGCGCAGCCCGGATAGGGGATGATGACGCCGTCTGTGCTGCGTTCCAGCTTGTCCACAACGCGCTCTACCGTGGCGATGACTGTGTCTGCCAGATAGACCAGCTCCAGGTCGATGCCCATATTGTTGTTGATTAGCACATTGCCCTGTCGGTCGGCAGCCAGCCCATGCAGCACGGCGACATCGCAGGGAATGGCTGGAAAAGCGATCAACTCGTCGCCGCTGTAAGGATCAATCACCTTGCGAACATCGGGTCGCAACGCAGGCAGATCTGTGCCCAGCCAGGCGCGCGACGGCATGAAGCCGACGCCGCTGATCTGCGCGCGCATGCCCATGACGATGCTGGCTTCGGTCTCTTCGATAATGCGAATGCGCTGCGACTGCGCGAACTGCGTGAACATCGGTGCCAAACCAAAGGACTCCAGCCCGAAGTAAGCCGAACGCACAGCCGCCACGCAGCCCGCCCCAACCAGCAGATCGGATTCGATGCCGCCGGTGAAGCTGAGCAGGGTCAAATCGCGGGGGAGATCATCGCGCTGCAGCAGCGCGCGCACAAAGCCGACCGGTCTGCGGTATAGGGTCATGCCGCCCAGCGCCAGCGTGCAGCTGTCCTGTACGACCTCTGCCGCTTCGTCCATGGTGACCAGCGTATTGACCATCGCGGATGCCAGTCTTTCAAATTCGCGGAATCTGCCCTGCGCCCGAGAAAATGCAAAGCCACGATAGCTTATACTACAGGCGCGACAAAAGGTCTAGTTGACCGGGGAGGGGCGATGACAGCCTTGCGCGCGCCGCAAAGCGCCCGACCAATCTTGCTCATCCTGCTGGCATTCGCGCTTGGAGCTGCCGCTGGCAGCCTGCTCCCCCCCAGCCATGCCGAAAGCGACCCGCTCTTTCAGCCATTTTGGGAAGCCTGGGATCTCATCCAGTCGCGCTATATCGACGCGGTGGATGCCGAGCAGCTGGTCGAAGGCGCGCTGACAGGTCTGGTCGACTCGCTGGAAGACGAATTCAGCTATTACATCACGCCCGAAGTCTATGCGCGCGATTATAGCTATTCTGGCGAATTCACCGGCATCGGCGTGATGGTCAAGGCAAACGACCAGGGCGGCATTGCGGTGATGGAAGTGGTGCCAGACTCTCCCGCAGCCGAAGCCGGCGTCTTGGCAGGCGATGTATTTTTTGCTGTCGATGGCGAGTCAGTGGCGGGATTGACGCAGGCCGATCTCAGCGCATTGGTGCCCGGTCCGCGTGGTACGAGCGTGCGCGTCGCATTCATGCGCGGCGATGAACTGCTCACCTTTGATATCGTGCGCGATGTCTTTGTCGTGCCCAATGTGGATTACGAGATCCAGGGCGATATCGCCTACATCGCCATGGATGAGTTTCACAAGCTCTCGCGCGAGCAGCTGGAAGAGGCGCTGGCGGCGGTGGACCTGCCTGCGCGAATCGGGTTGATCTTTGATGTGCGCGGCAATCCCGGCGGCACGATTGAAAGCGCCATCGATGTCGCCAGCCTTTTCATAGAAGACGACATCGTGTTGCAGCAGGTCGACCGCGGCGGACAAATCAGCCAAACGCGCAGCAATGGCAGCAGCGCCAGCATCCGTGTGCCCATCGTATTGCTGGTTGACAGCGAAAGCGCCAGCGCATCCGAGCTGCTGGCCGGCGCATTGCAAGATCATGAGCGAGCCACCATCATCGGCGAGACGACATTTGGCAAAGGCACGGTGCAGACCATCCAGGAGATCGTCAATGGGGGCGCGGTTCGCTTGACCGTGCGGCGCTACCTGACTCCAGCGGGGCGCATGATCGACAAAACCGGCGTCGTGCCGGATATCATCATCGAGGCGGATGACGCTGGCGAAAACGACAATCAACTGGCTGCTGCCATCGCTTTTCTGGAATCCCTGCGCGGCTGAATCAGCCTAGCCAGAATCTGTACGCCGTGCTAGACTGCTGGCATTATGCGCTCGAAATAGCGGCGGGGAGTTGCGCCATGGCAATCGTGCTGCAAGTCGCGGCAATCATCATTTCCATTACTTTGATCATCTTGATCTTGCTGCAGGTCAAAGGCGGGGCGCTGGGCAGTCTGCTGGGCGGCGATGCAGGCGGTGGCATTGCCCGCACGCGGCGCGGCTTGGAAAAGACGCTTTTCCGCATCACCATCTTCTTGTCGATTGCCTTCCTGGGCATCGCCTTGTTCGCTGTAGCGACAGTCAGCTGAGTCCTTTCCGCAGGCAATCGCCTGCTCTGTTGGCGAGGTGAGATGTGTTTCGCGGCTTTCGCTGGCAGTTTTTGCTGCTGCTCCTGGCGAGCGCGCTGTTCGCTGGCAGCGCCTATTTTCGCCTGACCCGTGACGCCGAGAACATGGCGACTCCGCCGCCTCGAGTGCCCACCCAACAGCCAACAGTCACTGCCACAGCCAGCCCCGTTATCCCAACAACATCCAGTACCCCATCGACTCCGAGTTCTAGCTCGCCGCTGAGTTATCGAGAAGGCCTGGTCGGCAGCGTTCTGCGCTTGAACCCGCTCTTTGCCCACTTGAATCCAGCCGACCGCGATATCGCCAGCCTGATCTTCGAGGGCCTCTTCGTCATCAACGACTATGGCGAAGCGATTCCGCATTTGGCAAGCGATCTGGTGATTTCCAGCGATGGTCTGGATTATGTCATTCGCCTGCGAGACGATGCGTTCTGGCAAGACGGGCTGCCTCTGACCGCCGGCGATGTGATCTTCACCATCGCCTTGATGAGCGACCCGGCTTATGCCACGCTGTCTGCGGCGGCGGAATTTTGGCGCACGGTCGAGGTGCAGCGGCTGGGCGAGCATTTGCTGCGCATGCGCCTGGCGCAGCCCCTGAGCAGCTTCCCGCATCTGCTGACATTCGGCATCTTGCCCGAACATGCCTTGCGCGGCGTTTCGCTGGACGAGTTGGCGCAGCATCCCTTCAACCTGTCGCCGATTGGCAGCGGCGCATATCAGCTTGGTCACTTGACTGTCGCAGCGGATGGACGGATTGACACAGTGCTGCTCGCGCTTTCGCCGATCTTTCAGCGGCGTCCCCAGGCGCAGTCCGGTTATCACTTCAAAGAACTGCTATTTCGCCTGTATCCCGACTCGGCTGCTGCCAGCGCCGGCTACATCGCCGAAGAAATAGACGCGCTGGCGAATGTCGCGCCGCGTGAGCAATTGCTGACGCGGCCGGGCGCGAGCCTGTACACCCAGGCCGAGTCGTCTGTGACGATGCTGATCTTCAACTGGAGAGATACGCCTTTCGCCGAACGCCAGATGCGGCAAGCGCTTTCTCTCGGTCTGGATGTGCCGACTCTGATCGCGCAGACGCTCGGTTCAGACGCCACCTATGCCGACAGCCCCTACCCGCCCGGCTTCTCGGCTTATCTGCCCCACCCCGACTGGACGCGCTATGACCTTGCGCAGGCACAAGCGGCAATCACTGCTGCCCAAACCGACGCATCCGCAGAGACCGCGCAGCCAAGCGCGCTGCTCGTGCAGGATCGTCCCGGGCACATCAGGCTGGCGCAAAACATCAGCGTGCAGTGGGCGCAGTTGGGATTCCGCGTTGAGATTGTGGCGGTCGATGCGCGGCAGGTTCAAGAGCGGCTGGCAGCAGGGCAATTTGATGCGGCGATTGTCGAGCAGCGATTCGGCGACAATCCCGATCTGTTTCGCTTTTGGCACACGGCGCAACAGGGCGACGGTGGCAACTATGGCGGCGTCAGCGAGCACGCGCTGGACGAATTGCTGGAATCCGCCCGCAGCGAGATTTATGGCATGCGCCGAGCGGAACAGCTGCGGGAACTTCAAGCCGCCTTTGCCGAGCAGACAATCGCCATTCCGCTCTATTATCCGCTATACACGTTTGTCGTACGCGATACCATCGAGGGCGTGCAGCTGGGCTATCTGAGCTCACCAGCCGACCGATTTCGCGGCATTCAAAGTTGGCGCGCGGCGCGGCTGACTTCGTAATTTTCGCGTTCCTGACGCAATATGTCTCGCAGCAGGTCTTTGCGCGCCGAGCCAGCCAGAGTCTCCAATTTGCGCGTGCCCAGCGGGTCGATCTCTTCGCGCAGCAAGCGCAGGTCTTCGGCTTCGGGCGGCGGCGTTTCTTGCAGGTCGGGCGCGACAGCCAAAGCAAAGCCGGTCTTGCGCTGCACGCGTCGCAGCTCCACGCCAGGATGCAAGCTGGTCAGGCGCATCTCTCCGCCTCGCCAGTCAAATTGCCCCAGGTCGCTGATCAGGTAGCGCGGTCCGCCGCCCGTTCTGCGCCAGGGCACATGTCCCAGCCCGCTGACAAAGTCGCATTTCTCCACGAAGCTAAGGCGCGAATGGCGCGGCACATACAGGTAGCTGTGGTCGTAGCAGGGCGTCACATCGGGGATGCCGCCACTGCCAGGCAGGCGCATGCGCGGCTTGTGCACATCCGCGCCGAAAGCGATGTTGTTCGTGTTGCCCCGCGCGTCGAGCTGGGCCGGGCGAAAGAACTCTTTCGGTTGGAAACTGGGCAGAATCTCCGCCGCCCCAGTCGCAAAGCCCAGATGCACCAGCCCCTTGCCCACCCACAGCGCTTCAATGTTGCCGATGCCCAGCTCGCCCCAGTCTTGCACCAGCGCCTGGCCGATCGCCGAGGTGAAGCGAGCCGCCGGCGCATGCCGCAGCTTGCCCAGGATCAAGCCAGCCGAAACCAGCGGCGTATTGATGCCCTGCGCCCACACATCGCCATCGCGCACCTGCCGCGAGATGCAGACGCTGATGAGTTCATCAATCGTGTAGTCAGCTGCGCTCGCCATCAGCGCGCACCAAACGCACAAACTGGCGCTTGCCCACTTGCAGCACCGCCGGCAGCATGTCCAGCGTGATGGTCGCCTGGGGGCTGGCGACTTTCTGCTCGTTCAGGCGCACGCCGTTCTGCTGGATGAGTCTTTTGGCTTCGCCGCGACTGCCGACCATCTTCAGGCGCAGCAGCACATCGCGTATTTCGGCATCGGCGGACAAACTCGCTTCGGCAATGTCATCGGGCAGGCCGCCGCCACGAAAGACTTCGTCCCAGCGCGACTGGGCAGCCTGCGCAGCGGCCGGGCTGTGAAAGATGCCCACGATTTCCCGCGCCAGGCGCATCTTCACATCGTTGGGATGCGCTTCGCCACTTTGTAGTTTTTCTTCGAGGCGCGCAAGCTCTGAGGGCAGCCAACCCAGGATCAGCTTGTGATAGATGGCCATGGCTTTGTCGGGCAGGCTCATCACCTTGCCGAACATGTCCCAAGGCTCGCTGAGCAGCGGGATGTGGTTGCCCAGGCTCTTGGACATTTTGATTTCGCCATCGGTGCCGGGCAGGCTTTCGCCCATGATGATGGCGATCTGCGGCTTTTGCCCCAAGCCAGTCTGCAGCTTGCGACCCGCCACCAGGATGTTGAATAGCTGGTCTTGCCCGCCGACCTGCACATCCGCTTCTTGGGCGACAGCGTCATAAGCCTGCATCAGCGCATAAAAGAATTCGTGCAGGTAGATGGCTTTGCCGTCTTCGATTCGCTTGGAGAAGTTCTCGCGCGCCATGAATTGTTGCACGGTGAAGTGGCTCGCCAGACGGATGATATCGGCGAAGTCCAGAGGCGCCAGCCATTCGTCATTGCGGCGGACGCGCGTCTTTTCCCGATCCAGAATCTTGAAGGCCTGCTCGGCATAAGTTTGGGCGTTGTCTTCGACATTGCGCATGGTCAGCTGGTCGCGGGCGCTGTCTTTGTCCGATGGATCGCCGATGAGGCTGGTGAATGTGCCGACAAGGAAAGTCACATCGTGCCCAAAATCCTGGAATTGCCGCAGCTTGCGCATGGTGATGGTATGCCCCAGGTGCAGGTCGGATGTGCGCGGGTCGTATCCGCAATAGACGCGCAGAGGCCGCCCTTCGCGCTCGCATTCCAGCAGGCGCGCATGCAGGTCGCGGCGCATATTCTCGCGCGTATCGGGGTCGCCATAGGCCGTGCCCGACATCAAGACTTCAATTTGCTCTTCGATCGTCGTCATCACCGTCAACTTTCGCTGCCCACAAGTCCCTAACAGCGCCAGTATAGCACAGCGATGCGCCCTTGTTGATGCTGGGCAGCGCCCTCTATAATCGCCGCGCAGCACGCCGCGCAACCTTGGGGATGCAGTGATGAAATACATGAGCAGCGCCGAAGTCCGGCAAGCCTTTCTCGACTTCTTTGAGGAGATGAAGCACCGCCCGGTCGCATCGTCTTCGCTGGTGCCGGCGGATGACCCCACGCTGCTCTTCGTCAATGCGGGCATGGTGCAATTCAAAGATGTCTTTCTGGGCTTGGACAAGCGCAATTATAGCCGCGCCGCCACCTCGCAAAAGTGCATGCGCGTCAGTGGCAAGCACAACGACCTGGAAAATGTCGGTCCTTCGCTGCGCCATCACACATTCTTCGAGATGCTGGGCAATTTCAGTTTCGGCGATTATTTCAAGCGCGAGGCGATTCGCTATGCTTATACGCTGCTTACCGAAGTGTACGAATTGCCGCCCGAGCGACTCGTTTATACCGTCTATGAGAATGACGACGAAGCCTACAGCGCCTGGGTGGACGACTTGGGCATTGATCCCAAACGCGTCGCCCGCATGGGTCCCGACACCAACTTCTGGCAGATGGCCGATACCGGTCCCTGCGGTCCGACATCCGAGATTCACTGGGACAAACAGCCGCAACTTGGCGAAGACGAGATCATTCCCCAGCTGCAAGCCGAAGACGAACGCTTCCTGGAAATCTGGAATCTGGTCTTCATGCAGTTCAATCGCCAGCAAGCCGATCCACAGCACAGCGGTGTGTACGATGTGCCGCTGCCAGCGCCGGGCGTGGACACAGGCTTGGGCTTGGAGCGCATCGTTTCGGTTTTGCAGGGCGTGGAAGCCAACTACGAAACCGATCTGTTCATGCCCATCATCCGGCGCACGCAAGAGCTGACCGGGCACAGCGATGCCCAGCGCGATGCCAATATCGTGCCCTACCGCGTCATTGCCGATCATGCGCGCGCGGCTGTATTCCTCATCAGCGACGGCGTCTTGCCCGGCGCCAAGGGACGCGCCGCCATTCCGCGCATCGTCATTCGGCGGGCGGCTCGTTTCGGCAGCAAGCTGGGGTTCGACCGCCCCTTCCTGGCGGAAATCGCCCAAGCCGTCATCGACAACATGGGCGAGCATTACAGCGAGATCGTGGAACAAGCCGAGGGCATCAAACACATCATCACGCTGGAAGAAGAGCGCTTCCATCGCACCATGCAGCGCGGCTTGAACGAGCTCGATAGCATGCTGGAGCCGTTGGACATGGGCGGCGAGCTGTCGGGAGAACGCGCCTTTTATCTGAAAGCTACGCTGGGGCTGCCTTTCCAGGTGACCCGCGATGTGGTCGAAGAGCGCGGCTTTAGCGTCGATGAAGCCGGCTTCGCAGCTGCAGAAGCTGAACACGCGCGCATCAGTGGCGGCGGACAAGCGATGGGCGAAATCGAGGCGGGCGAGAATTATGCCGCGTTGCTCGCGCAGCTGCAGTCGGAAGGCAAACTGCCAGACGCAGGCGTGGCTTATGCTCCCTACAGCGATGCGCCGGTCGAGACGACGCTGCTGGCGCTGCTGCAGAATGGACGCGCTGTCGACAGCCTCATCACTGGCGAGCGCGCAGAAGTCGTTTTGGCGGCCACGGGCTTTTATGTCGAAGCGGGTGGACAGGTCAGCGACACCGGCAGCATTCGCGGCGACAACTGGGAAATCGAAATCGACGCCATGAAGCAGCCGGTGACGGGCATGATCGTGCATATTGGCGAGGTGGTGGAGGGCACTCCGTCCGTCGCCGACCGCGCGACCGCCAGCATCGACCGCCAACGGCGTAGCGATATTATTCGCAATCACACCGCCACACATTTGCTGCATGCCGCGCTGCGCAATCAACTGGGCGCGCATGTGCAACAAAAGGGTTCGCTGGTCGCGCCAGAGCGACTGCGCTTCGATTTCTCGCATCACGAAAAAGTCGAGGCTGCAACTTTGGCTGCCATTTCCGCCGAAATCAATGGCGCCATCGTGAACAACTATGGCGTATGCGCGCAGGTCAAAGCGCTGGAACAAGCCCGCCGAGAAGGCGCAATGGCGCTCTTTGGCGAGAAATATGGAGACGAGGTTCGCACCGTCATAGTTGAAACGCCAGCTGGAGCGTACAGCTACGAATTGTGCGGTGGCGCGCATGTCGCTCACACAGCCGAGATCGGCAGCTTCGTCTTCACCAGCGAGGGCAGCGTCAGCGCCGGCATCCGCCGTGTCGAAGCCTTGACCGGTCATGCCGCCGCCCAATACCTGAATGACAAGCTGGGCGCGTTGCATCGAATTGTCGAGCAGCTTGGCGCAGCGCCAGAACAAGCGTTGGAGCGCGTGGAAGCCTTGCAAGATGAATTGTCTGCCGTGCGCCGCGACAATGAGACGCTGCGGCGCAAGTTGGCGAAGAGCGACTTTGATGACCTGTTGACCAGCGGTCTGGAGACGCTGGACGGCAAAGAAGCCTTGCTGGCGCAACTGGACAACACGCCCATGGCGGCCATGCGCGATATGGCCGACTGGTTCCGCAATCGCGTCGAGCGTGGCGTGCTGGTGCTGGCGAGCGACAATGGCGGCAAGCCCCAGATCATCGTGGCTGTCTCCGATGCGCTGGTGAAAGAAGGCACGCGCGCCGGCGACTTGATCAAACCGATCGCCCGCGTGGTCGGTGGCGGCGGTGGCGGACGCCCCCAGATGGCGCAGGCTGGCGGACGCGACAGCAGCAAAATACCCGGTGCGCTGCAAGTCGCTCGTGAATTGATCGCCAGCAGCTAACGATTTGCGCAGGCGTGGCTGATGTCCACCACAATTGAGCAATTGCATCTCGCGCCCAACGATACCCTGACCAGCCTACGCGTCAGCTTGTCGCAGCTGCGTGGCAAGCGCGTCGTGCTGATTTGGACGCCCGACTGCGATAACCTCAAACGACGGCTCGACCTGGTGCTGATCCAGCGAGAAGCCGACCGAAATGCCATCCAACTGGCGATTGTCGCGCAGGACCCGAACCTGCAAGCGCAGGCCGACGAACTGAACATCAGTTGCTTTGATAGCATCGAAGCCAGCCAAAACCTGCGCTGGAAACGCAGCCGCAACAAAGTCTTCCTACCTCGTTATCATCGTCCGCGCGCCGACTTGCAGCCGAGAGAATTGGCACGGGTCGCAGGCAAAATGGGAGGTCGCCAGCAAAGAAACAACTGGTCAATCCGCATTGTGCGCGCCGCCGTCATCCTGCTCTTGTGCGCGGTCGTCGGCGCGTTGGTTTATGTCATAGCGCCCGGTGCCGTGATTCGCGTGCAGCTGCGCAGCGAGCGAGTGGCGGTTACGGTCGAAGTCACTGCCGACCGCAAAGCCGAAACTGTCGACCGGCAACGCGCGCTGATCCCGGCGATGCGGCTCAGGGAAACGATCGAAACCAGCGCCAGCATTCCCAGCAGCGGCACACAGTGGCTGGAGGGAGTGCCCGCAACGGGCGTTGCGACCTTCACCAACCTCAGCGACCAGCCGGTTGACATCCCAGCCGGTTCGACCATAGGCGTCAGCACAGGTGAACGCGTTCTATTTGAGACGACCGCCAGCGTGGTCGTGCCCAGCGGCATCGGCAGCAGCTGGGAGACAGCGATTGTGGCTGCTGAAGGTTATGGAGGGGGCATCGGCAATGTAGATGCGGGCACGATTGATCGGGTCGTTGGTCCGCTGGCGGAAAGTGTGACGGCCATCAACATTTCGCCCACGACCGGCGGCAGCGATCGCAGCGTCAAGGTCGTTGCGGCTGCGGACAAAACGCGCCTGCTGGATATCGCGCGGATTCAATTGCAATCGCTGGCTTACGACCGCATGCGCGCCGGTTTGTCGGAAGGACAGGTCATCATCATCGAGTCGCTGCAAATCGCCGAAGAGAACAAAGACTGGCTGGACTATTCCGCTGTCGTCGGCGCGGCAACCAGAGAATTGTCGCTGACCATGCGCGCTGTAGTCTCGGCGCTGGCGGTGGACGAGGGACTGGCGCGGCAAGTCGTGCTGGCACAGTTGGAAGCGGCTGTGCCCCCCGATATGACTCTCCAGACCAATACGCTGGTCTACGAGCGCGGCGCATTCAGTCTGTCGCGCGCCAAAGAGCAGATTCGCTTCACGGTGCATGGCAGAGGCATTGCGCTGGCATCTTTGGACGCCGATTCACTGCGCGAGCAACTGGCTGGCGCAGACCTGGATGCAGCGCAGAGCATCTTGCGGGAATACAAGGCTTTCGTGCAGCAGCCTGCGCCGCGCCTCAGCTTGCATCCGCGGGGTTTCTGGCGCATGCCGCTTTTACCAATCCGCATTCATATTGAAGTCCAGGAAGCCTCATGAGCGGGCGTCTGCTGGGGATTGACTATGGAGAAAAGCGCATCGGCCTGGCGATCAGCGACGCCTTGGGCATCAGCGCGCGCGAATTGGCTATACTGCAAAGTCGCGGAGCCAGCCAAGACTACGTCGCCATCAAAGAGATCGCCTTGAAGGAGAAGGCTGCGGCGATCGTGGTCGGCGTGCCAGTCAATCCCAACGCGCCGCCCGGCATCGCCACGCAGGCCGACATTGTGCGCGACTGGATCGCAGATTTGCGGCGTGCAACCGATCTGCCTGTGCACGAGATCAGCGAATACCTGACCAGCGAAGAAGCGCGGAATATGGCGCGGATGCTGAAGCGGGGCGCTCACGAGCCAATCGACGATCTGGCCGCCTGCGTTATTCTGCAATCTTTCTTGGACGCGCAAAGCCGCCTCTAGCTCGCCGCCGCTGGATTATCGCCGCCGCTATGCTATATTGACGATATGGCAAAGCAGCGAGCCGATTTCTGTGCACAGCCTGCATGACACGCAGCCCAACCCCCGCACCAGCTTGCGCCGCGACGAAGGGTTGCGCGCGCCGCCTCGCTGGCTGTTTTGGGGCAGCATCCTGGTTTTCTTCGCGCTTGTGCTGGGCACTGCCTTCGTCGTGTTTGGCTTTCGCGAGATATTGCAGCCGGCGCAGCAGCAGCGCATAATCGACCAATTGCCATTTATGAGTGTCTTGCGCAGACCGACCCCGGCCGGTGGCGTATTCCCGACCAGCGCCGCGCCAATTGATGAAAGCGAGGCGCTGTCTCTGTTGGATCTGCCGCTGGAATTGCCGCCGCCGACCATGACATCAGCGCCGGTTGTCATTGCAGCGACAGCGACGCCAACGCCGATCCCCGCCACAGCCACGCCCGTCCCGGCCACCATCAATCCGCCCACAGCGACCGCCTTGCCACCCGCCTTGACGCCGTCGCCTGTGCCACCGGTTGATTTTGTGCCGGCGGGCGCGCGCATCGATGGCATCTTGCACCAGCAGCAGACCTGGAACAATTGCGGTCCCGCGACCATCAACATGGCGCTCAGCTTTCATGGCTGGCGACAGCCCCAAACCTATGCCGGCGACAAACTGAAGCCAAACCGCGAAGACAAGAATGTCAGCCCGCACGAATTGGCTGATTTCGTGCGCGATGAGAGTTTTGTCGAAGCGATCGTGCGCCCGGGCGGTTCGCTGGATTTGCTGAAGCGGCTGGTGGCGAATGGATTCCCGACCGTGATCGAAACCGCCGCCATGTTTGAGGGCTACGACTGGATCGGTCATTATCGCGTGGTCGTCGCCTATGACGATGCCTACCAGCTTTTCTATTTTTATGACAGCTTTTTGGGCGTCGGTCCCGATGCCAATGGCATAACCAAAAGCTATGCCAGCGTCGACCAGGATTGGCGCGCTTTCAACCGTACTTTCATCGTCGTCTATCATCCCGAGCGCGAGGCATTGCTTCGGGAAATCATGGCCGAGCATTGGAACGAGACGGATGCGGCGCAAATCGCTTTCGGAACAGCCCAAAGCGAGGCGCGCAGCAATCCCCAAGATGCTTTCGCCTAGTTCAATATGGGCAGTTCTTTGGTGGCGCTGGGGCGGCATCAAGAAGCGGCGGCGGCATTTGACCAGGCGACCAGCACCGGCAAGCTGCCCTGGCGCATGATGTGGTATCAGCATGGCGCATTTGCCGCTTATTTTGCCGTCGGCCGCTATCAGGATGTTCTAACGCTGGCCGCTCACAACCAGAACACCGCCCCCGAATTGGAAGAAACTTATTATTGGCGCGGACGCGTCTACGAGGCGCAGAACCAGCAACAGCGGGCGGCTTCGTCATATCGGCGCGCCTTGGGCTACAATCCCAATTACGAAGCGGCGCGGCAAGCGCTGGACAGCCTAAGCCAGTGACCAGCATAGCCGATAGTCCGAAAGACCTGCGGCGAAATCGGCGCATCGCCCGTTCGACCGTGACGGTCATGCTGGCTTTCGGCGCAGCCAAGCTCATCAGCCTGCTGCAGACGCTTATCATCGCCCAGGCATTTGGGGTTGGCAGCGAACTGGATGCCTATGTCGCCGCCAATCGCATCCCCGAGCTGATCGTCATCCTGATTTCGGGCGGCGCGCTGACTCATGCTTTCATCCCCGTTTTCAGCGGCATGCTCGCCAAGGGACAGCGCGAGGCGGCCTGGCGATTATCCAGCAACCTGATCAACACCATCTTCGCGCTGGCGCTGTTGATAAGCGCGGCGGTTTTTTTGCTTGGTCCCTGGCTGGTGCGCAATCTGGTCGCGCCGGGTTTTGATGCGCCGACCATGCAAAATACCATCGACATGATGCGCATCTTGCTGCTGAGCACGATCATTTTTTCCGTCAGCGG
>DAOUJB010000122.1:0-2002 GCA_034423155.1 Anaerolineae bacterium
GAGCGCGCCGAGAGGAAAGCAGAAGCAAGACCAGGTTAGTCATGCGTAAAAGGGCGATGCTACTCAGTTTCGAAATCTGTAGGGGTGATACTTGTATCGCCCACAACTCCACAATGGTTCGTTTGGGCGACTCTGTGAGTCGCCCGCAAACTGTGCGTCTCAGCCGCAAAGCCCCATGGGCGCGACATACCTGGCGGCGATCCAGCCCTGCGCCCCATGATAGTCCACCTTGAACCAGTCGGTCGTCCGCGCGAGCGCCGTCAGCACGGCATTGTGAGGCACGCCGCCAATCTTCTGCCCAGCGGGGGCATCGCGGAAGTTGAGGCTGTATTCCGCGCGCACCATGCAATCGCTGAGGCTGCGCTCTGCGGGTTGCCCAACTGGCACAGAAGTGGGCGGCGGGCTGCCATCGGCGATTAGCGCGACCTGCCCGGCGCGGTCAATCGTGGAGCAGAGCATGCCCGCCTCGCTGAAAACCGGCAAGGTCGAGAGGGTGCGCGGCAAGACGGTCGTGTCGACGAAGCGGATGCTGCCGCTGGTCGCCTGGAAGCAGATTTTGGTGCTCGGCGTGATCCAGCCCCAAAGGTCGACGACGCTGCTGGGCATGGCTGCTGCCAGATCGCGATGTCCGTAGCCCGATGGCTGTTGGACGAGTTGGCAGGATGTGCCGGGGCTTTGGTTGCTGACCATGATGCCAGGCGCCAGATCCTTGCATGTCTGGGCTGGTGAAATCCTGACGGGCGTGGGGGCCATCGCCGCGCGGTCTTCGCCTCTGCCACTGTCGCCGCCATCGTCGCCGTCGCCATTTCCGGTCGGCTGCTGTGGCGGGGGCGGGACATATTCAATCGCTCCGATGTCGCAGTTGCTACCGAGCGGGCGGGATCTTCCGAGCAGGTCGTTTGATACGCCAGCGAGACAAGGGACGTCGTCAATCGCGGGGCTGCCGGGTCCCAGGGCATAATGCGCGGTAAAGGTAGGAACTTGTTCCCCGCCGGTGCGGTCAATCAAGCGCGGGTCATCGGTGCTGACCGGTGTGAGCTTGTTGCCGCAAGTGGAAGTACCGACGAGGACGCCGCTGGCAGTGACGGTCCCGATGTGGTTGCTATGGATCCTACAATCGTGCGAATCGGTATTGCCGTGGATGATGCTGTTGCGTATTTCGAGGTTGCCGGTCCGGATGTAAATCCCCGAGCCGTTGGGGGCGCGGTTCTTCGTAATAGTCACATGTCGGAGTATTGTCAACCCGGCTGATTGGGAATGAATCGCGCCGCCGTCTGCGCTGGCTCTGTTGCCGTAGAAGACGCTGTTGATGACGGTCGCGAAGCCTATATTTTTCAGTCCGCCGCCCCAGGCTGCGCCGGTATTGTTGCAGATGATGCTGTTTCGGATAAAAAGGTTCTGGCTGCTGCTTACGTGGATGGCGCCGGACGCTGTAGCGGCGTTCGAGGTGCTTTCATTGCCGCAAATGACGCTGTTTTCGATGTTGATGGCGGAAGCGGCGCCATTATCGGCAACAGTGATCGAGCTTGGTTGACCATTGCGGCCGCCAGTGAGCTTGACGTTTTTCAGGTTTATCGTTGCGCCCGCGGCCGTGGCGAAATGTTGGTCGTTTTTGTTGGCGTTGATGGTAAAGCCTTCTCCTTCGACGGTGATGGTGTTGTTGGTCGTAAGCGTTAAATCACTCCCGGCGATCACAGCGTCGTCGTGCAGAATGATGGTGTCGTTGCCGTCGTAAGCGCCGACGGCGACGCATCCGCCCGTGTTGCTGCCGGCTTTGGCGGAAGCCCAGGCGTTTTCAAGGGTGCAAGTGGCGCTGGTGGTGATATCGGCGGCGGAGACTTGCGAGGCTGGCAGCAGCATCAGCAGGGTTGCGATAATGACAAGTTTGCTGAATGTTGCGGAGTTCATTGCGAACTCCGGCGAAGGTCGATATGTAGCGCGAAATGCGGGGGGGGGGGGGGGAGGGCGGGGAACAAAAGGAATCTTGGGGGTTTCCGGGGGG
>DAOUJB010000123.1:0-5330 GCA_034423155.1 Anaerolineae bacterium
AGTCGAGCGCGAAGAGATCCGCCGCATTTTGGGCTTGGAAGACGACACGGACGAGGTCTTGCCCGAGGCAGTCGCCAAGCACCTGCGCGAGTCGCCTGTCGCCGAACAGAATGGCACCGGCGCGGATTAGTCAGCAATCGAGATTCGTCATTTGGGGCGAGTCGTTGGCTCGCCCATACGAGGCGCTATTTTTCAAGATAGCAGCCCTTATTCGTCTTCAGCTTCCGCAGCAGCGATGATCTCGTCCTGCACATAGCTTGGCACGCGGTCATAGCGATTGAAGTCCATCGTATAGATGCCGCGCCCACCCGACATAGAGCGCAGATCGTTGCCATAGCGCAGCATCTCCGCGAGCGGCACCTCGGCGGTGACGACGCTCTTGAAGCCGACTGTGTCCATGCCTTGCACGCGACCGCGCCGCGTGTTCAAGTCGCTCATGATATCGCCCATCATCGACTCGGGCACGGTGATGCGCACATCCATAATCGGCTCCAGCAAGACGGGCTTGGCTTTGCGGAATGCGGCGCGAAAGGCTTCTCTGCCCGCGATTTGGAAGGCGATGTCTTTGGAGTCGACCGGGTGTTCTTTGCCATCAAAGACGATGACCTTGACGCGCTCGACCGGGAAGCCGGCGATGACGCCATCGGGCAGCACCGCGCGAATGCCTTTCTCGGTCGATGACACAAATTGCTGCGAAATCGCCCCGCCAAACACGCTCGACTCAAACTCGAAGCTGTCTTCGGCGGGCTCGACCTTCAGATCGACTCGGCCATATTGACCCGCGCCGCCGGTTTGCTTCTTGTGCGTATAACTGGAATCGGCATTGCTCGTGATCGTCTCGCGGTATGGGACTTTGGGCATATCGGTATCGATGTTCACGCCCAGCGCTTCCGCCCGCTTTAGGGTGACTTCCAGGTGAATCTGCCCCATGCCTTCGAGCACGGTCTGGCGCGTATCGCCATCTTGACGCCAGCGCAGGGTCGGATCGGCATCGCAGAGGTTGCTGAGCGTGGGACCCATCTTGGCGCTGTCGGCTTGTCCGCGCGGATTCACCGCCAGCATATACAGCGGCGCCGGGAAGTCGGGCGGAGCGACGCGCAGGCTGGTGTCTTTGTCAACGAAAGTATCGCCGGTTTTGGTATCGGTGAGCTTCGCCACGACGCCGATATCGCCGGCATGCAGATTCTTCACTGGGAACTGCTCTTTGCCGCGCATGACATACAAGGCATTGAAGCGCTCGTCTGCGCCGCTGCGGGCATTGATATTGCGGCCGTCGCTGGAAATCGTGCCCGAGAAGATGCGAAAGTAATTCAGCGTGCCCACGAAGCGGTCATTCAATGTCTTGAAGACATAGGCGACCAGGGGATCGTTGTCGCTTTGTGGCGCGGGCAGCACCTCGGCTGCGCCATCACGCTCGATATTCACGCTGCGTTCGGCGGGCGCGGTGGTATAGGCGACCAGCGCTTCCAGCAAGGGCACAGTGCCGATATTTTCGGTGGCGGATGTCGCAAAGACCGGCACCGTCTTCAGCACGGTCGAGCGCGATGCTTTGCGCATGCCGTCGCGGATTTCGTCGAAGCTCAGCGTTTCTTCCTCAAAATACTTTTCCAGCAGGTCGTCATCGGCTTCGGCAGCCGCTTCCATCAGCGCCATGTTGGCTTCTTCGAGCGCATCTGTGTAATCGGGCGGCAAATCGGCCCGTTCAGCTCCAGCGCCGAAGTAGGCTTTTTGCGTGAGCGCGTTGCCGACGCCGTCAAATGGCGCATCTTGGCCGATGGGCAGCATGACCGGTATGAATTTGTAATCGTCAAATTGCCCGCTCAGCTGCTCGAGCACGCCATCGAAGTCGGCATTTTCGCGGTCCATCTTGTTGATCACGACCATGATGGGCTGCTCGCACAGCCGCGCGAATTCCCAAGCCAGCTCTGTGCCCACCTCGACGCCAGCTACTGCATCGACCACCACGATGACCGAGTCGGCGACCAAGATGGCATTTTTTAGCTCGCCCTGAAAGTCGGTGAAACCAGGCGTATCCAGGATGTTGATCTTGTAATCCTGAAATTCAACGGGCACCAACGAAGTGGACAGCGAGAGACCGCGCTCGCGTTCTTCATCGTCCCAATCCGAGACCATATTTTGTTCCGAGATATGTCCCTGGCGCGTGGTTGCGCCGGTATTGAACAAGAGCGCCTCGACCAGCGAAGTCTTGCCACTGCTCTGATGCCCAACCAGGGCTACATTTCTGATTTTGTCCGATTGATATTCTTTCATGCTGGAGATGGCCTCCTAAATTGCGCCTGCGTTGTTGCATCGAGACTGCGAAAAAAGCGGCACAGTATGCGCCGCGATAAACACGGATTGTAAAGGCGGCGCTCGCAAATGTCAAAGCCGCATATCGAGGCTGGCGCGGGTAATAGACAGCGCGAAACGCCGTATTTCTGTCAGCTGCGCTTGGGGAAGCGCGAAACGATACGCAATGGCTGCGGCACTGGCAAGCGCGTGCCGATGGTCGTTTTGCTGGCGTCAATGCCGCGCGCCCGCGCCGAACCCGCGTACACCTCCAGGCGCGTACCGACCTTGCGGCTGCCGCGGTCCATCAAGGCAAGCCCGACCTGGTTGCCTTGCGCATCGCCAGCGCAGCTTGTCACCGTGCCGACGACACGCCCACGAGCATTCACGACCGGGTCACCCGGTTGCGCAGGCCGCCCGCCGCGGGCCTCCAGCACGAAGCGGCTGACCTGGTGTTTGCGCGTACTCTCGCGCTCGATGAAAGCTCGCTTGCCAACGAAGAAAGGTTTGTAGAGTTTGACAAAGCTGCCGAAGCCAGCATCAGCCGGATTGAGCTCCAGTTCGCCAGCCAATTCATGTCCATACAGAGGCAAACCAGCTTCAATGCGCAGGCTGTCCCGCGCCGCCAAGCCACAGGGCGCAGCGCCCAAATCCACCATCTGCGCGAAGACATCCGCCGATTCGTCTGGCGGAACAAACAGTTCATACGCCACGCGCTCGCCCGTGTAGCCAGTGCGGGAAATGATCCAGCCGCGCCGGGTTGTCATCACGCCCGACCAAGGCAGGTTCAGTGTCGTTTGTTCGCCCGGATGCGTCTGTTCCAAAAGCGCCTGCAAAATTTCGCGGCTGCGCGGACCTTGCAAGGCGAGATCGACACGCCGGTCGGCTCCAGACGAGGCAGCGCGCAGATCGCGCAGTTGCACGCGGTCGCAGCTCTCGATGAAGCGGCCCGGGTGATCGCGGTCGAGCATGACAGCGCGTTCATGCACAGCTGTCAGCCACGCCCAGATCTTGTCGTTGTTGCTGGCATTGACAACCGCGAGGAAGCGCTCCTCCGCCAGCCGATAAACCAGCAGGTCATCCAGCACGCCGCCATCGACATCCAGCAGGAAGGAATAATGCGACCTGCCGATGCGCAGGCTGAGCACATCGTTGGTGGTGAGGGTGTGCAAGAAGCGCGCCGCACCCCGCCCGCTGACTTCCAGCACGCCCATGTGGGCCACATCAAAGATGCCGGCCGATTCGCGCACGGCAGCATGCTCAGCGCTGACAGACTGATACCACAAGGGCATCTCGTAGCCGGCGAAGGGTGCAAGCTTCGCGCCGAGCTCGCGGTGCAAGCCATGCAGGGGCGTCTGCAAGAGCATGTCGACGCTGGCGAGCTCGGGCTCAAAGACTGGCAGAGGCGCAGGCGACCAGCCCGATCGTTCGGCGGGCAAGCGGTTGCTGCCGATGAAAGTGACTTTGCTGGCCGCGCCCGGCGATTCGGCTGCTGCGCCGGTATCTGCAAGCGAGTCGGAAGCGAGGCGGGATACCGACACAGGACCGGGCAGCGTTGCGCTGACATCGTCGGCATCAAAGCGCACATAGCCATCGCTCAGGGCTTGCAGCCAGGCCATTGCCCGCGGCGAATTTGCGCGCAGTTGCAGGTGGAATTCGTCCTTTGAAATGCGTTGCAGCATGCCCGCCGCCATCAGCGTGCCATCAGGCTGAAGCAAGCTGGTGGCTTGTGCCTCGCCATCCTCTAGCGCATCGACATCGCTGGTCAATGCGCCATGCAGGAAGTCGGCGGCGCGCTCTCCAAGGATCTGCAGGACGCCATCATCAGGTTGTATAACCCCTTCTGTCCCCCCATCAGGATGGAGGGAAGCGAGTTCGTGCGCGGTGTCAATGCCCAGGCTTTGTGATAGTTCGCGGCAACGCTGCGTGGCTTCGAGGAGTGCGTCAAAGTCGACCTTGGCGCGCGCCAGTGGACGGATGCGCCCCATCAGGCTGTACGGCTCGCAGGCTTCCAGCAGGTCGGCGATGATGTCGCCTAGCTGGTCGATGCCGGTTTCATCAATGCCACGCTGGGTGATCCAGGGCGTGCCCAGGCGGATGCCACTCGGTCGGAAAGCAGAGGTGTCGCCGGGGATGGTCTGGCGGTTGACAACGATGCCAGCCAGATCGAGGATGCGCGCCGCCATATCGCCACTGAGCGCAGTCCCATCCGCGCCCACCCGCGACTTGCAATCCACCAGCAGCAGGTGTGTGTCCGTGCCGCCGTGGGGAGTGCGCCAGCCGCGCATTTGGAGCTTTTCCGCCAGCCGCGCCGCATTGAGCACAGTTTGACGCTGCAGCTGTTTGAACTGGTCGCTGGTCGCCAGGCGCAGCGCCACAGCCAGAGCGGCGATGCTATTGATATGCGGCCCGCCTTGTTCGCCGGGGAAGACAGCGCGGTCCAGCTTGCGCGCCAGGTCTTTGCGATGCGTGATGAGAACTGCGCCGCGCGGTCCATTCAGGGTTTTGTGCGTGGTGAAGCTGACCACATCGGCGATGCCCACGGGGTTGGGATAGACGCCGGCGGCGATTAACCCGGCTACATGAGCGACATCCGCCAGCAGGTATGCGCCCACCGAATCGGCAATTTCGCGATACGCCCCCCAATCCGCGGCGAAGGGATACGAAGAAAAGCCTCCGATGATGAGGCGCGGTTTGTGCTGCAGCGCCAGTTCGCGCATTTTGTCGTAGTCGATGCGCTCGCTGGTCGGGTCGATGCCATAAGACACGATGTTGTAATACTTGCCGCTGCGGTTGGCGGGGCTGCCATGCGTCAGGTGCCCGCCCATGATGAGATCCATGCCCATGACCGTGTCGCCAACATCGAGCAGGGCGGTGTATGCGGCGCTGTTGGCGGGCGCGCCAGAAAGCGGCTGTACATTGGTAAATAGCTGGTCGGCGCTGCGACCATTGGCGGCGAACAATTCGGCGGCGCGGCGGCGTGCCAGCGACTCGACCATATTGGCGTATTCTGTGCCTTTGTAATAGCGCAGGTCGGCTTT
>DAOUJB010000124.1:0-3218 GCA_034423155.1 Anaerolineae bacterium
CCCATCGCATCCGCGCGCTCTGCAATGTCGCCGATGGCAGCAGCGAGCGCAGCGACTTCAGCAACATGGCGCAGATCGATCAGCCGCCCCTGACCATCGCGCTCAGCAGCCAAGGCAAATCGCCGGCGCTCTTGCAATTGCTGAAAGCGCGGCTGGCCGATGAACTGGCGGAAGACTGGGCGACGCTGGCCGACTGGCTGGGCGACCTGCGCGCATCTGGCGAGAACGGCAGCACACAGCCACATCGGCAGCGAGTGTATCGGCGCGTGCTGGCATCGGATGTGCTGGCTTTGCTGCGCCAGGGGCAGACTGAACAGGCGCGTCGGCATTTTGAGCGCATCGTCCAGGACGGATTGGCAGAATGAGCGGAGTGGCTCTCGTGCTGGCTGGTCACGGCTCGCACATCAGCGCGGACACAGCGGGCCTCGTCTGGGGCTATGTCGATCGCTTGCGGCGCATGGGCGTGGCTGACGAGATCGCCGCCTGCTTCTGGAAAGAGCCGCCGGCATTCTCGCAGGTGCTGGCCGCGCTGGAATCGACCCAGGTGGTCATCGTGCCGCTCTTCACCGCCAATGGTTATTTCAGCAGCCAGGTCATCCCCGCCGAAATGGGCTTGCGCGGGGAGACGACGCGCATCGGCGACAAACGCGTTTTTTACACTGCTCCGCTCGGCGAGCACCCGCTGCTGGATGCCATTGTCGATCGGCGTTTGAGCGACATGATTGCCGCGCGCAACCTGTCCCCCGCGGGGACAGCCGCCGCCATCATCGGGCATGGCACGCGCCGCAACCCGCAAAGCCGCGATGCCACACGCCGCCAAGCTCAGCGCATCGCAGCACGAGGTTGGTTCGCCGAGGTCGTCGACTGCTACCTGGACGACCAGCCCGATATCCCCAGCATCTACAAACGGACGCGCGCCAAGCACATCATCGCCTTGCCCTACTTCCTCGCCGAAGGCAGCCATGTCAGGCAAGATGTGCCGCGCGCCCTGGGCATCGCTGGGGCTGGCGAAGGCGAAAGCGTGCGCGACAGATGCGTGTATTTTGCCGAGCCGGTTGGCACGGACGAATCGATCTGCGCTGTCATTCTGGCGCTGGCGCGGACGAGCGGACTGCCTCTTAAGAGTCAAGCCAATCGCGGCGCTTGGGACGGCTTCCCGACCAGCGGACGCGACCAACTGCTGGCGGCGCTGGAAGCAAGCGAAACGCTGCGGTTCGGGCAGGTTCGCCTCACCCGCGAGCGCGTCTGGCTGGCGGGCTCGTGCGAATCGACCGCCCTCGACTCGCCGGCTGCCTTGCGCAGTTTCGTCCGTGACGATCCCTTCCGTCCCCTGCCCACGCGCGCTGACCTACCCGGCGGCTGGCATGTCGATTTGGCTCGTCCCGCAGATGCCCATGCCGCGCTGGAGACGGTCTATCCGGGCTTGGTCGCGGATTGGTCGGCGCTGCAGCGTGGCGCGCTGGAGACTGAGTCGCTGGCCGATATCGGCGGCCGACAAGATGGCATGTTCAAAGCTATTCAGCAACTGCCCCAATCTGTAATTCAGCGGACAATCGACGAGATCTGCGGCGAGTGCGTCCGCGCCCCGACCTGGCATGGCGCAGACGGCGAACTGCCTTGCCGCGCGGCTTGCAACTGGTGGCTGACAAATGCCCGCAAGTTTGAAAAGGAGATTGCATGAACACTGGCACAGTCTTCCTGGTAGGCGCAGGACCTGGCGACCCCGAGCTGATCACGCGCAAGGCTTTGCGATTGTTGCGAAAAGCGGATGTGGTCATCTATGACCGCCTTATTCCCCGTCAGCTGCTGGACGAAACGCGGCGCGACGCCGAGCTCATCAACGCCGGCAAAGCGCCTACGCGCCACCGCCTCTCGCAGGCAGCCATCAATGCCCTGATCATCGACCGGGCGCTGGCTGGGCTGGATGTGCTGCGGCTGAAAGGCGGCGACCCATTCGTGTTTGGCCGCGGCGGCGAAGAAGCGCTGGAATGTCACCGGCTGGGCATTCCGTTTGAGGTCGTGCCCGGCGTTTCCAGCGCCTTTGCCGTGCCCGCCTATGCCGGCATCCCCCTCACGCAGCGCCACATCAGCAGCGCCTTCACCGTCATCACCGGGCACGAAATTGATGAAAGTATCAACTATGCCGCCTTGGCGAGGCTGGGCGGCACAATCGTCATTCTGATGGGCGTGAAGCAATTGCCCAATATCACCGACAAGCTGCTTTTTCACGGCTTGCCAAGCGACACGCCGGCCGCGGTCATCGAATGGGGCGCGACAGTCCATCAGCGCACAGCGACCAGCACGCTGGAGGATATCGCCGCAGTCGCCCGTGAGCATGGCATTCGCCCGCCCGCTATCACTGTTGTTGGCGAGGTGGTCCGCCTGCGCGATGAAGGCGTCGCCTGGTTTGACCTGGAAACCCCACCCCCCAGCCCCCTCCCCGTCGAGTCGGAGATGGGGAGATTTGAGATTGCACTGGCATGAACGATTTCTCGCGCATCACCCAACTTGTCGTAGGGGCGACCCGGCGGGTCGTCCGTCAAACCAACTGGATTGCGCAAAGTCTAAGCGCCTCATGGAGAGGGTAACGCTATCGCAAGTTTTTCACTGTGGCGAAATTGCTAACGGGCGAACCAGCGGCTCGCTCCTACGACGAGTCAAGAGTGTACTTAACCACGAAAGGACCCAGACATGACCACCTGGAAAGAACAACTCCAAGACGAGATTCCGCTCGAAATGGCCAAGCTCATCGACACCTACGAGGCGCAGATGTCGATGCGTCAGCAAGGCAAAATGGATGAGAAAGTCTTCGCCGAAGCTCGCCTGCGCAAGGGCGTCTATGGGCAGCGCTATGACAATGGCCAGCGCCACGATGGCGTGCAGACGCAAGCTCTCGACTATCCGTCTGACGACATCGTCAAAGGTCCCGACACGTTGTGGGACGCGCCCGGCATGCAGCGCATCAAGATTCCTTATGGCGGCTTGAGCGCGCGGCAGCTGGAAGTGCTTTCCGAGCTGGCGGATGAATACGCCGATGGCATCTTGCATATCACCACGCGCCAAGACATCCAGTTGCATTATGTGCACATCGACGATACGCCCGATTTGATGCGGCGGCTGGCGGCGGTGGGCATCACCACCCAGGAAGCCTGCGGCAACAGCGTGCGCAACATCACGGCTTGCCAGCTGGCCGGCGTCTGCCACGACGAGGCATTTGA
>DAOUJB010000125.1:0-2097 GCA_034423155.1 Anaerolineae bacterium
ATATGGGCATGCCAGCCAGGTCGAGCAAATTGATGGCGTTGGTATACAGCTGTTCATAGGGCAAGCTGATGCCCAGCAGGTCAAAGTCGCGGATGGGGCGCTTGCTTTCCAGGGAATATAGCAGGATGTCGTTTTCGCGCATGACCGCTTCCATATCCAGCCAGGGCGAGAAAACGCGCTCCGCCAGCATGTCATCGCGCTGGTTGACCTGGTGATACAAATTCATGATGCCCAGGTTGGACATGCCCAGGTCGTAGATATCGGGGAAGGCCAGCGCCACTTTGACATCGGCGCGCGCCCAGTCTTTGACGACGCTGTTGTACTCGCCGCCGACATAGCGCCCCGGTTTTTCGACCTTTAGCAAGTGGCCTTCGATTCTGTGCTCGATCGATCCTGGCTGCATATTTTCGCGCTTTCAGATCTAGCCGTTGCGCCGCTCGTATTTGCGAGATTGTCTTGAAAGTATAGTGTATGCGCTAGAGTCGTGGCAAGGCTGCTGAGCGAAACCCTTTATTCTCATGCGCAAGCAGCGGTGGCTATCTTGAAAGGATGCAGCGAATGAATGCGTCGGCAATCAGAACCATGTTTGACTATCACTACGGGATGTACGACCGTATCTGGGACATCGTGCTGGAGCTTAGCCCGCGACAATTTGTGGCGGAAACGGACTACTCCTTGGGTTCGCTGCGTAATCAACTGCTGCATGTCATCGAGGTGGACAATCGCTGGCTGGCGCGCTTGCAGTACCTGCCGTTGCCCGACTTCCTCGATGAAAGCGATTTCCCCGATCAAGCGGCGCTGCGCCCCGTGTGGGATTCAATTCGTGAGGATGTTCTGGCGTATACCGATGCGCTGACGAATGACGACCTGGAAGAAATCGTGGAATTGGATTTTCCGCATAGAGGCGGCAGGCAACGCAACCTGCGCTGGCAGATTCTGCTGCATGTGGTCAATCATGGCACCGACCACCGCGCGCAAATCTTGGCGCGATTGCACGAGTTGGGCGCGCCGACCCTCGAACAAGATCTGATCTTGCATCTCTGGGCGACCGAGAGCTGAGGGACTAGATTCGGCTCAGCGCCAGAGCAATTTCACCGGCGATGCGCGCATTGTTCAGTAGCAGCGCGATATTGGCTGACATGGACTGACCGTCTGTTAGTTCGCTGACGCGCCGCAGCACGAAGGGCGTGATTTCGTTGCCAGCGATTCCCGCTGCGTGCGCTTCGTCTGTTGCGCGTTTAATAGCTGCTTCCGCGATTGTCGCATCCAATGCTTCGGCGGCTGGCACGGGCGCGACGATCAGCGTGCCATGCGTTGCGCCCAGTCGCCGGCCAGCGTGGATGATGGCGGCGGCTTGCAGGGGCGTGTCGACGCGCTGGTCGACTGGCAGGTCGGCGCGTTCGGAATAGAAAGCCGGCAGCGCATCCGTCCCATAGCCAAGCACGGGCACGCCCTGCGTTTCCAGCACTTCCAGCGTCAGCGGCAAATCCAGGATCGACTTCGCGCCCGAAGAAACGACAGCCACCGGCGTCCGCCCAAACTCGGTCAGATCTGCCGAGACATCTTGCGGATTGCCGCGATGCACGCCGCCGATGCCCCCGGTCGCGAAGACTTCGATTCCCGCCAGCGCCGCGATGATCATCGTGCCGGCCACGGTTGTCGCGCCATGCTGCCGTAATGCCGTAACGATAGGCAGGTCGCGCCGGCTGCATTTGCGGACTGTGCCAGCGGGCAGCCCCGCCAGCTCTTGGATCTGTTCGCGAGTCAAGCCGATGGTGATGACTCCGCCCAGCACAGCGATGGTAGCCGGGATTGCGCCGCCTTCGCGCACAGCTGCTTCCATGCCCAGCGCCGTCTCGACATTCAGCGGGCTCGGCAGGCCATGCGTGATCAATGTCGATTCCAGCGCGACCACTGGCTGCCCAGAGTCCAAGGCGGCCTGGATATCGGCGCGGATGTGAAGTTCTTGCATTGTGCTCATAGTATCCTCATTCGGGCAGCATATGCAGTCGGCTGCGGTGGATGCTGTTGTGCCTGCCGTCCAGCTCCAGCAGCTCCAGCAGGTGATCGGGACGCAGGTTGCCGCGGTCGCCCACC
>DAOUJB010000126.1:0-6845 GCA_034423155.1 Anaerolineae bacterium
GAAGAGCTCAACGCCCGGCGTTACCAGGCAATCGAAAAAGACTTGGGCTATGTGCGCGAGTCGGTTTTTGAGGTGGTGGCTTCGCATCCGCGCATCGTCATCACTGGCGCGGCCGGCACAGGCAAGAGCTCGCTTTGCCGCTTCATCGTTACTGCGCTGGCCTATGCTTGCGATCCGCGCGCCGAGAAGCAAGACGGCGTCAAAGGGCTGGAGATGCTGGGACCATCCTGGATTCACGGTCCGATCTTGCCCATTTATGTCAGCCTGCGCGACTTCGCCAATAGTTCCGACTTGTTCCCGCGCGCGCTGCAGGAAGCATCAGCCGAGCAGCTGCTGAGCTACATCATGCGCGCCACCGGCAACCTGGCGAAGCACCTGGAAGGCTATTTGACGCAGACCGATGTGGCGGCGTTTGGCAGCCTGTTGGCGCTGGATGGCCTGGACGAAGTCTATGCCGCCAAAGACCGCATCATCCTGCAGCGCATCATTGAAAATTGGGCAGACCGCTTCCCCACCTGCCGCATCATCGTAACCAGCCGCACCTATGCCTATCGCCAAGATTCGCGCTGGCGGCTGTCTGGGCGCTTTGCATCAGCCGAGTTAGCGCCATTTTCCTGGAAGCAAGTCAAAACTTATATCGAACGCTGGTATGACAATGTCGCCGAGTCGCGACCAAGCGTGCTGGGCGGGCGCGCTGTCGCCCAAAAGCAATCGGCGCTGATGGCACAGGACCTATACAAAACCATTCGCGAGACGGGGGCGCTCATCCCGCTGGCGCGGCAGCCGTTGATGCTGGCGCTGCTGACGCTGATTCACGAAGATTACAAGCAGTTGCCCGACAAACGCGCCGAGCTGTATGAACATACTGTCGAGTTGCTCGACCGCTGGAATATCCCTTCGCCCGATGACAAGCTGCACGAAAAGCTGGCGAATATCAACCTGGATCGCATGCGGGCCGCGCTGAAGCTGATCGCCTTCGAGCTGCATTCCGAACAGCAGAGCTACCAGCGCTATCCGACTATCATCGAGCGAGCGCGTCTGCTGGATAAGCTGATCGAACAGCAGTCGCAGGGCGGCGGGCTCGGCGCGGGCATCGAAGATGTGCTGGAATATCTGGCGACGCGCAACGGCATCCTGGTCGCCGACGCGCCCAATCTCTACCGCTTTCCACACCTGACGATTCAGGAGTACCTGGCGGCCTGCGCCCTGTTGGAATTCTATGACGAATGCCGGATGCCAGCCGGATTGTCGCCCCACAGCGCGGATGGTTGGACATTTCCCGAGAATGTGGTGGCGCTGCTGCAGCACGATTATGCGCGCTGGCGCAATGTGACGCTCTTCGCCGGCGCCATCATCGCGGCGGGCAAATGGCAAGATATGCGCTGGCAGCTGATTGACGAGCTGCTGCCCCAAGCCATGAATGGCGCGCCGCCCGAACATAACTTGCACTGCATCAGTGTGGCCGCCGAGATCTGGGGAGAAAGCTGGCTGAAATCGCGCACGCGCAGCCAGTTGGTCATCGAGTCGCATTTGCTGCGCTGCCTGCGGCATATCCACAGCGACGAACGCATAGACGCGCCCGAACGCGCCAACAACACCGCCATACTCAATCGCCTGCTTCGCAGCCAGAAGGCGCGCGCATGAACGATTCAAACGACAGGATGGACAAATGACATTCCCTGCCTTGACGGCAACGCGCATTTTGGGCGTCATTGCGGCGCTGCTGCTATGCTTGCTGACTTTTGGGCAAAGCGCTGATACGCTGATCACCCGCGACAATCCGCCCGATACCGCCGCGATCCAGCTGACCGCTGCGGCAACTGGCTTTCACCGTCCGATCTATGCGACACATGCTGGCGATGGCACGGGACGGCTGTTCGTGCTGGAGCAGAGCGGCAAGATTTGGATCGTGGAAGATGACGCGCGGACGCCGGTGCCCTTCCTGGATGTCTCGGCGCTGATCAGCCCAATCGCGCTAACGCAGCGTTACACCGAGCAGGGCTTGCTGGGGCTGGCTTTTCACCCCGATTATGCCCGCAACGGCGTCTTCTTCATCAACTACACCGATGTCGCCGGCGATAGCGTGGTTGCGCGTTACTTGGCAATGCCCAATCAACCTTACCTCGCCGACCCCAGCAGCGGACAAATCATTTTCCAGATCAGCCAACCCTATACCAATCACAATGGCGGGCACATCGACTTCGGTCCCGATGGCTTCTTGTACCTTGCGCTTGGTGATGGCGGTGCAGCCAACGACCCATTGGGCGCGGGACAGAATCGACAACTGTTGCTAGGCACGATCTTGCGGCTGGATATCGACAGCGCTTTCCCGTATGCCATCCCGCCGGACAATCCATTCGTGAACGATGCGGCTGCGCTGGATGAAATCTGGGCTTATGGCTTGCGCAATGTCTGGCGATTCAGCTTCGACCGCGCGACCGGCGATATGTACCTGGCCGATGTCGGGCAAAATCAATGGGAAGAGCTCAACTTTCAGCCAGCAGACAGCCGCGGCGGCGAAAATTATGGCTGGAATGTCTACGAAGCCAATACGCTATTCGCCGGCGGCCGCGCGCCCAATCATGTCGCGCCGTTCTTCGCCTACAGCCATTCGCTGGGCTGCTCGGTCACGGGCGGATATGTGTATCGCGGGGGCAGCATCGCCGATCTGCAGGCAGCCTACCTCTTCGGCGATTATTGCACCGGGCGCATCTGGGCAGCTTGGCGCGACAGCAGTTTGTCCTGGCAGACGATTGAGCTGATGAAAACGAACATGGCCATCAGCAGCTTTGGCGAGGACGAAGCTGGCGAAGTCTATGTCATTGATTATGCTGGTACTTTGTATCGCTTCGAATCGGCGGAATGATACCAGTTTTCAACCCCGCCCCTGGACCCTCTCCGAAGCATCAAGGTGGGGTTTAAGCCTCCCCCTGACCTGTCGGGGGAACTGAGGGGGGTTGGTCTGCGGTGATGCCAGCCCGCGTGCGTTTGTATTGGGCGATCAGCGTTTTGATCTGCAGCTCCAGCGGGTGATAGCGCTTCATGATCTGCTTGCCTTCAGTCTGGAGTTGCGCCATTTGCGTTTCGAGCTGCCGCAGATTTGAGTCCAACTTGCCGCTGCGGTTCTTCCAGTCGATGTACGCCAAGGGAATAAGCAAAATGCAAAATGCGCCCAGGCCATACAATACCGCAGCATAATCCGCCTCGCCCGAATATTCGAAATAGAAGCCGACCGCGCCACTGGCCAGCACCAACATGATGTGCAGCAGCATGCGCCGGGATAGTGCGCCGCGTTTCTGACGTTTGGTCTGCTTTTTGAGTAGTTTTTCGCGCTGGAGCCGCTGGCTTTGTAAGTCACTGCGGATGGTATCGACACGATCTCGCAAGGGCTGCGCTTCGGCAATACAATTATCCAGCCGATTCTTAATCAGCCGCGCCGATTCCCAGCCGTCCAGCATGCGGTTGTAATGCACTTCCAGCGCTTTGATTTGCAAGTCGAGCGGTTGATAGCTTTGTCGCTGCTGGGTGCCTTGCGCGCGCACCTGCTGGATTTGCCGTTCCAGTCTGCGTTGTTTGGCGAGTTTGCGCGTGCGCGGATTCTTCCAGTTGGCGATGGCGATAGGAACCAAGAGAGCGCAGGCGGCGCACAGGCCCCAAGCCACCGTGCTCAAGTCGCGGTTGGCGTGCCAGAATTGCCAGCCGCTGATTCCACTGGCCGCTCCAGCCACGGCGAGCAGACCGATCTGAATGCGGATGGTGCGCGGCTGCTGACGCCGTTCGATCTTTTGTTGACGTTTTTCGTGCTCGGCTGTCAGCGCTTCCAGCTCGCTGCGCACACCAGTCAATTGCTCGCGCGCCGGCTGGCTCTTCTGGCGCAGGGCATCGAGCCGCGCCTTGAATTGCTGGATTCGCTGCCACTCGTCTATCTCGCTCTGCCCGCCGATAAACCAGTCGCCGCTGGACTCGTCGCCGAAGATATAGCGCCCGAAATCGAAGCCATAGGGCATGGGCTTGCCGGTGCTGAGGCTGCGTTCGAGGTCGCCGACTTCTTCGACCAGCTGTTCGTGCAGCAGCAGCAGCAAGCTGTAGGGTGCTGTCGCGCGGCGGATGGCTTCGGACGAGCGAGCGCCGTTTTGTTCGACCGCGTTGTCGCGTTGCAAGCTCAGCTCTCCGCGCAGCCTGCCCAGCTCTTGGCGCGCGCGTCTTATGCCGGCGGCACGGTCTCGCGGGTCGATGTGGGGCAGGAACAAGCGCGTAATGCCGATGGCATGCAAGTCATCGAGATAATCTTGAGGCGTGGGCATGTTGATCATGGCGGGCGGAACATAGCCATTCGAACGCAGATGATCAAGAACTTTGTCGCGTACGATTGATTATAACATACGCGGGCGCGGGGATAACATTAAAGCGCGGCGTTGATAAACTAGGGCTGCGTGAATCCGAGCCAGGTCAAAGCAAAAATGACTTTACCAGCCTTGTATCCCCTCAAGTTGGCGCCGGCGCTGCACAGCAAAGTGTGGGGCGGGCGGAAGCTGGAAACGCAGCTGGGCAAATCGCTGCCGACCCCTGAGCCCTATGGCGAAAGCTGGGAATTGCACGATAGCTGCACGGTAATGAATGGTCGCTTGCGCGGGCGCAGGCTGGACGAGTTGCTGGCAGCTTATGGCGAATCGCTGGCCGGCGCTGGACAGGTCGCTGGAGCGGGCTTTCCCCTGTTGGCAAAATTCATTGACGCCAGAGACTGGCTTTCCATCCAGGTGCATCCGGACGACAAGCAGGCGCGCGAACTCGAAGGCGAACCGCGTGGCAAGACTGAAGCCTGGCTGGTGCTGGCAGCAGAACCGGGCGCCCAGCTGATCATCGGCGTGCAGGCGGGCACAGACCGCGCCCAAGTGGCGAAGTCGCTGCAAGCTGGCCAGCTGGAAGCGCTGCTGGCGTATGCGGATGTACAGGCGGGCGATGTGCTGTACCTGCCAGCGGGCACGATCCACGCTTTGGGTCCAGGCATTCTTATCTACGAGATTCAGCAAGCCAGCGACACGACCTATCGGCTATATGATTGGGGCCGGCTCGGTCTGGATGGACAGCCGCGCGAGCTGCACATTGACAAAGGCTTGCGCGTCGCCAACCTGGAAGCGCTGCCGCAAGTGACGCGTCCGCAGGGTGATCTGCTGGTCGATGGAAGCTACTTTCAGACCTGGCGGCATCGGCTGAAAAGCGAGTCGCTTTCGCTGCGCAGCGCTGGCCGCTTCCAGGCGCTGACTTGCATTGACGGCGAAGCGCATGTGCACGCGCCCGGGCAGGACTCGCTGCGCCTGCGCAAGGGCGAGACTGGCTTGCTGCCCGCCTGCATAGAGTCTTTCACGCTGCATGGAAGCGGCAGCATAATCCGCGCCTGCCCTGCCTGAGCGCAACCTCCAGCCACTCGCGAATTTGCAAACTTTTTACGCGCCGTCTACACGCTTCTATCAACTGCTCGCCATACTCGGTCAACAATGACTGGCACAGGGGGAGGCTAGCGATGGACTTCAGCCGCTACACCAACAAAGCGCAGACTGCCTTGCTTGCGGCGCAGAATCTGGCTGCCGAGCATCATCACAGCGCGATTGAGCCGGCGCACATTTTCGCTGCATTGATGACGCAGGCCGATGGCTTGGTGCCGCGCATCATCCAGAAGATCGGCGCGCAGCCAGACGCCATCTTGCGCGAACTGGAATCGGCGCGTTCGCAGTTGCCACGCACGACGCAGCCAGCCAGCAGCCTGGGACTCTCTCGCGCTAGCATCGCCTTGTTTGCCCAAGCGGAAAAAGAAGCCAGGCAAATGCGCGACGAATACACCAGCAGCGAACATCTCTTGCTGGCGTTGGCGAAAGACCAAGCCATGGGCGAGCTGCTGGGGCGGCAGGGCGTTGCCTATGACGACATCCTCCAGGCGCTGCAATCGATCCGCGGCTCGCAGCGCATCACCAGCGCCGACCCCGAATCCACATACGAAAGCCTCAGCAAGTATGGACGCGATCTGACGGCGGACGCGCGGGGTGGCAAGCTCGACCCCGTAATCGGGCGCGATGACGAGATCCGCCGCTTGATCCATATCATCAGTCGGCGCAAAAAGAACAATCCGGTGCTGATTGGCGAAGCCGGCGTGGGCAAGACCGCCATCGCCGAGGGACTGGCGCAGCGCATAGTGAATGGCGATGTGCCCAGCGGCATCCAGGACAAGACGATCATCGCGCTGGATATGGCGGCGCTGGTGGCTGGCAGCAAGTTCCGCGGCGAATTTGAAGAACGGCTGCAAGCGGTGCTGAAAGAGATCGCCGATAGCGACGGCGGCATCATCCTCTTCATCGACGAGCTGCATACCATCGTCGGCGCGGGCGGCGCAGAGGGTGCCATGGATGCCGGCAACATGCTCAAACCCATGCTGGCGCGCGGAGAACTGCGCATGATCGGCGCGACCACGCTGGACGAATATCGTCAGCACATCGAAAAAGACGCCGCCCTGGAACGCCGCTTCCAGCCCATCTTTGTCGATCAGCCCAGCGTTGCCGATACCATCAGCATCTTGCGCGGATTGAAAGAGCGCTATGAGGTGCATCATGGCGTGCGCATCCAGGATGGTGCCGTCATCGCTGCTGCGGCACTCAGCCAGCGCTATCTTCCCGAGCGCCAGCTGCCCGACAAAGCCATCGACCTGATCGACGAAGCAGCCGCCCATCTCAAAATGGAAATCGACAGCAAGCCCGCCCAGCTCGACCAGGTGGAACGGCAGATCATGCAACTGGAAATCGAACGCGCCGCCTTAAGTAAAGAAAAAGACGCGGCATCGCAACAGCGGCTCGACG
>DAOUJB010000127.1:0-6156 GCA_034423155.1 Anaerolineae bacterium
TTGCGCATCGAGGCCGGCGAATATGTGGCGCTGGTGGGAGCGAGCGGCATCGGCAAGACGACCCTGGGCGCGCTGATCCCGCGATTTTATGAGGTCAGCGGTGGCGGCATCTGCCTGGATGGCGTCGATATCCGCGCATACAGCCTGGCGACATTGCGGCGCAGCATCGGCACGGTCGACCAGGATGTCTATCTGTTTGCGGCGACAGTGGCGGAAAATATCCGTTATGGCAAGCCAGATGCCAGCGCAGCCGAGGTGATCGCGGCGGCAAAACAAGCCAATGCGCACGAATTTATAGAAGCGTTGCCACAGGGTTATGACACAGAAATCGGGCAGCGCGGCATCAAGCTATCGGCGGGACAGCGCCAACGACTCAGCATCGCGCGCGTGTTTTTGAAAGATCCGCCGCTGTTGATCTTGGACGAAGCCACCAGCGCGCTGGACAACGAGAGCGAGCGGGTCGTGCAGCAGTCGCTGGAACGGCTCATCGAAAACCGCACCACGCTGGTGATCGCGCATCGGCTATCGACGATTCGCAATGCCGACCGCATCCTGGTGCTCGGCGATGGCGGAGTCGTTGAGCAGGGGACGCATGCGCAGCTGCTGGCGCGGGGCGGGGCCTATGCGCGCTTGCACGCCTTGCAGGCTGTGGATTGACCCCCGAAAAGTCGTTGGAAGGGGCGAGGCGGTGACTCGCCCGTTTTGACGCCTCAGTCCCCAGGCGGGCTAGCGGGAAATGGAAGTGTAGCGGGAGAGGGGCTCGAACCCTCACGCCCAATCGGGCAGGTGCTTTTAAGGCACCCGTGTCTGCCATTCCACCATCCCGCCGCAGGCAAAGTCTAGCCGCGCTGCATGCGCCTGGCTAGACCTCGATAATCTCGTCGGCGTTTTTGCGCTTGTGGGGCCTCTTTGGGCGGCAATCTTTGGAGAAGATCATCAGCAAGCCCAAGCCGATGAACAAAAGCGCCACGAAGTTGACCTTGATGCCGAGCAAGGAGCTGATCACCGGCGGCAGCGCAAATGCCAAGCCGATGGCGATCATCCAAAATGCGCTGCCCTGGGCTTGCCAGCGCTCGCCTTTGGCAAATGCACCGGCCAATTTCGAGGCCGCGATGACGAAAAATATGCCAGGAAACCAATAGCCCGACACGAATAACAAGCCCAGCCCAATGAAGAACACGCCACCAGCTACCTGGCTGTGGTTAAGTTCGCGCACGATGCTGCCCCTTCTGCCTTGCGACTATTCGCCTTGTTGATAGTGTATACGCAAAAGGGCGAGCTAAGGATGCGCCAGTTGGCCGGGCGCTCAGCGTTCGGCGAAGACCACGCGATACGACTTCAGCGATTCGCGGTTGCCCTCATAACAAACACCAGTGCTCAGGCTCGTGGCGACTGGTTCGGCAGCGCCAGGCATATCCAGCGTATAGTTGGTATCGGCGGTCATTTGGAAGTCGGCATAAGCCAGGCCGCGGTCGCCCTTTAATCCGCTGAGGAAGATGTCTTCCTGCGCTCCCCAGCGCGCGCGGATTTGCTGCCCGGGCAAGCCGCGCCCCAGATAATCGACCACGGACACTTCAATGATAGCCGGGCGGTTGCTGGCGCAGAACGATCGCAGCGAGATGGCTTCGAAGCGGCGCTGCGCAGGCTGGGTGGGGGCGACGAGGCGCGTCGGCTGGACGACTGCATCCAGCGGCGGCTTGGTGGGCACGAGCGTGCTGTGCGCGATCTCGCGAATGCTTTCATCATCACTGGCGGCGGGCGTGGGTGTGGTGGCGGGTGGCAGCAGTTGTTCGGCGCAACCGACGCGGCCTTGCTCCATGTAGAATTGCGCGACAATTCGCAGCGCCTGGATGCCGCTCGGGCTGGCCAGGTAGCCGCTGCTGCCCAGCTGGCAAGCGCTTTCTGCCAAGGCATCCAGCGGATCTGCGGCCGGGCGCAGGCTTATCAGCTTGTCCAGCGCCATTGTCAAATCGCCGCTGTGCGCATATTCCAGCGCGACTGCCACCATGTAATGACTGCTCTGCTCGGGGCGCAGCTGCCAGGGCTCGGCATTGTCGCGCTGCAGCGGACCATAGAGGCGCGTAATCGCCAGCCCCAGGGCGATGCCGATCACCAGCCCCAGCGCGAAAATCCAGTTCGAGATGGAAGCCGGCGCGCGCATCAGCTGTTCCCGCCGCCCAAGAAGGGCGCCATGGCCGGCGTTGTTCCGCCCAATTCGGCCGCCATCCACACCAGCACGCGGATATCGCTCAATTCGCGCGAGCCGCTGTTGATGATGCGTTCGGCGGTGGCGCGCAGGTAGCTGGCCAGATCGCCGACTTGCAAGTGCCGCAGCCGTTCCAGCGCGCCGGCCAGGTCGCCATCGTGGGCATAGCCAGCGGCAATCATGATAGCGTAGTCGTCGCGGTGGAGCTGCGCCAGGTCGCTCAAGTGGCTATTGCGCGCCGCCGGTGGTGGATTCAGCCAGCCGATCGCCGCGCCAGCCAATGTGCCCAGCAGCAGCCCCAGGGTCAACGAGAGCAGGAAGCGCCGCACAGGTGCCTCGCTAGCGCATCAAAGCCCCGATTGTCTGGCAGGCTGGGCAGCTTCCATCCGGGCGGATGATGGCATAGCCGGCTTGTGGATCGGGTTCCCATTGCTCGAAGTCGATATTCCACACGATGAGCAATTCGACAGGCGACCTGGTGTAGTCGGCGGCGATTGTGATGGCTTGCGCCAGCCAGGCGGCTTGCTCGGCGACAGATGTGTTGGCCGCCCAGGCGAAATTGTCCGGCAGGCGTCCATAACCTTCGGGCGAAAGATAGCCCAGCTCGGTGATGCACAGGGGGATGCCGAAGCCCTGGAAGTAGAAGCCGGCGCGGTCGAGCTGGGATATGAAGTAACGGGTGGGGTAGTCATAATCGCGGGGATCGCCACCCAGTTGCGATGGCGGCAACACGCCTTCGTTGTAGTGCACGCCAATGCAATCGGCATGATCGGCGATGCCGACATTTGCCATGCCGCGATAATAATTGTCGTCATTCCAGACTTTGGCGGGTCCATAGACGCCTTCTGCGCCCGTGGGAGAAAGCGCGCCGGTGATGACCAGCGTATCGGGATTGGTGGCTTTGATGGCGGCGTAGGCGGGACGCAGCATCGCGGCGTAGTTGCGAGGGTGGATTTGCCCCTGCGTCCATTCGCGGTCGAGGTTCATCTCGTTCCAGACTTCAATGGCGTCTGCGCCCAATCCAGCGACTTCGCCCAGGAAGTCGGCATAAGCCAGCAGGTATTCTTCACCGCCTTCGCTGAGGTCGTGCACATGACCAGTCACGCTGAGCAGCACCTTGAAGCCGGCTGCGTGCGTCACCGTGATGCGATGGCGGGCGACGGTCAGGTCTTCGCCGGGGATGAAAGGAATCTGCCACTTCACCCAAGTCATGCCGGCGCTGTGCATGGCCTCGATAGCCTCTTCGCCGAAGTGCAGCACATGTCCGCCGACCGGCAGCGGCAGGCGATTGATGACCGGCGGCGGGGGCACCAGTTGCGGCTCGGACGCGGGCAAGATCAGCTCGACCGGCTCGAGATTGACGAGGTCGCTATTGTTGTTGTTGACCAGAATCGGACCCAGCGTGTAGAAGTGGCTTTCCTGCGCGCTGTCCACTGCATGCAGCCGCAGTTGATAAAACCCGTCAGCCAGAATGCCCGTGTTCCATTTGCCTAACTCGGCATCGATAATGGGCGCGAAGCTCGGACTGACCACGGGCATCCAGACGGCGTCCGCGCCGGCGTCATAGGGCGCAGCTTCGAAGAGATACCACTGCTGGTCGGCGATATTGGCTGTGCCGCGCAAGTCGACTGTGCCGCGCACCGTGTTGTAGACCGGGCTCCAGACCAGTGCCAGGTCATCCGACTGCGCCAGGGCTGCGCCGCTCAGCGCTGTGATCAACATGAGGACCAGGAGAAGGTTTCGCATCGCCACTCCGTTTTCGTTTTGCTTCGTTCCTGTCTATTAGACCACAGACAGCGCAGCGGGTACAGAGGTCGGCCGGCCTCTCGCCTCGGTCTCGACAGGTCGGGGATGCAGGGCGAAAGAATTGCCAGCGCATTGTGCGGGGGATATGGATGTGTTCAAATCGGGCAAAATGCGGGAATGGCGAGGAGCGGGGCGATGACAAGAACCACGGCGGCGGATGTAAGGCGCGATATCACAGCGCGGTATCGGGCGCGCACAGCGAAATCGCGAGCGCGACATGCCGAAGCGCTGCGCTACCTGCCGGGCGGCGAGACTCGTGGCGCAACACGCATTTCGCCCTATCCGACCTACATGACGGCGGGCGAGGGCGCATGGCTGCGCGATGTCGATGGCAACCGCTACCTGGACTTGCTGAACAACTATACTTCGCTTGTGCACGGGCATGCGCCGCCGGGCCTCGTCGAGCAGGCGGCTGACCAGTTGCTGCGCGGGACGGCGCTCGGCACTGTGGCTCCGCCTCAAGTTTCGCTGGCCAGACAGATCGTCGAGCGCGTGCCGGGCATCGACATGCTGCGCTTCACCAATTCGGGCACAGAAGCCACGATGATGATGATGCGGGCGGCGCGAGCCTACAGCGGGCGCGACATCATCGTCAAGATAGACGGCGGTTATCACGGCTCGCACGATTTCGTTGAGATCAGCGTCGGCGCGGAGGCCGAGGCTGGACAAGAGCCAAAAGCGCGTCTGGAAAGCCGTGGCGTGCCGAGCAGCGTGTTGCAATCTGCCCTGGTTGCGCCATTCAACGACCTTCAACGCATGGCAGCGCTGCTGGAAGCGCATCACGAGCGCATCGCTGGCATCATCGTCGAGCCGATGCCCAATACGGGCGGGATGATCCCACCGGCGCCGGGCTACCTGGCTGGTCTGCGCGCGCTGGCCGATCGTTATGGCGTGCTACTCTTGTTTGATGAGATCGTCACGCTGCGTCTGGCACCGGGCGGCTTCCAGCAAATTGCCGGTGTCCTGCCCGATCTCACGGCGCTGGGCAAGATCATTGGTGGTGGCTTCCCGGTGGGCGCGTTTGGCGGGCGGCGCGAGATCATGGCGCAATTCGACCCCGCCCAGCACGACCAAGCCTTGTTTCACAGCGGCACCTTCAACGGAAACAGCATCACCATGGTGGCGGGCGAAGAAGCGCTGCGGCGGCTGGATGCGGCGGCGATCGCACGCATCAACGGGCTGGGCGAGCGGCTGGCGGCGGGCATCAACGCACTGTTCGCGGCGCTGGGAATCCGCGCGCAATGCCTGGGTTATGGCTCGTTGCAGCAGATTCAGTGGACAGATGCGCCAGTGGCTAACCTGGGCGATGCGCGGCGGGCAGCGCAAGACACCGGCGATCTGCATGCCCTGCTGCAAGCGGAGCTGCTGAATCGTGGCGTCTACAGCAGCAACCGCGGCATGTTCAGCGTGACGACGCCCTTGCAGGAATCCGAACTGGACTTGGCGCTGGCGGCATTGGAAGGCGCTTTGCAAACGCTGTTGCCCTATATGCGCGAAGTTGCGCCGCGGCTCTTGCGCTAGTCCAAGACGCCGGCCGCAGCCATGTGCGCCTGAATAGAAGCGAAAAAGCGCTCTTCGGAATTGTCCTGCGGTTCATAGCCGATAACGCGCCGGGCATTGGCGATGCTCCAGATGGCGTGCGGGTTGTCGCTGATGCCATAGAAGATCTGGAAGGGCACGCCCAAATCATCGCGGATATCGGCTGTTTCGATGCTTTTGATGAACAACTGCGCCATATCACGCTGGCTGATGTAGACGGCGAGGGCGCGGCGCATGGTACGCAGGTCGCCCAGCGGCGCATTGTCCACATCAGTTTCGCGCGGACCGCCGATGCGGATCTGCACATTTTCCAAGGGACGGCCGCCGTGGGTGACTCCGCTGGCATATACCTGCCCGATCTGCTCGAAAGGAATCTTTGCCCAGCCGTACCAATTGTCCGACGCGTTCATATCGGGCGTGACCATCGGCACTTTGCCATCCAGTGCATAATTCTCGTAGAAATCGGCGGCGTGATTGGTGCTGGCGGCGACCAGGCGGCGTAAGCCTTCTTCCCAGGCGACCTGGTAGACATTGTAAGTCAGCTGCAAGTTTTCCAGCTCGCTGCTGAAATAGACATCATCGCCTTGTCCGTGTTGGCGGAAATA
>DAOUJB010000128.1:0-3917 GCA_034423155.1 Anaerolineae bacterium
AAGATCAAGCTGTTGCCGGACGAGCTCACCAAAGAGCAGCTCGGTTTCATCTACCCGCAGGGTTCGGACTTGGTCGAGCCATTCAATGCGGCGCTGGAAGTCATCATGGCAGATGGCAGGCTGCAAGCCATCAACGACAAGTGGTTTGGCGCGGACGCTTGAGCAGCCGGATAGCACGCGCAATCCAAGCTTGAGAAAGCAGAACAGTGGGACGGGGAACAACCCTGTCCCGCTTGCATTTGTGCGGAAACAGCGCGACAAGGATGAATCATGTCGTCACAGATCGCTGAACCCGATTTAGACGAAATAATCGCCGAATCACGCGGACGGGCAATGCGCTATGCTCGCCTCTATACATTTCCCTATTGGTTTCTGTTCTTGGTGATCCTCGGCATCTTGCTGGCCATAAGCATCGCGACCAATTCGGTATATTTCAATATCTTTGGGCAGTTGGTGGAAGGCGTGATTATGACGCTTTTCGTCAGCGCCACTTCCTATGTAACTGCGTTGTTCATTGCGGTAATCGTCGGCATCATACGCTCGAATCCTCCCGATCCGCCGCAATCGCGTCAGAAATTTAGCCGCGCGCTGCTCCGCGTATTGCGCATTGCTTTGTTCAATGTGTGTACGGTGTATGTAAATGTGATGCGCGGCATCCCGATTCTGATTGTGCTCTTGGTGACCGCCTTCATTATCGTGCCGGCCATGCGCGATGTGCTCAATGACGCGGTGCTGGTGAGCTTGCGGAATGTGTTGGGCGATCCCGAAATACCGGATATTATCTGGCGCGGCAGTTCGCCAATGACGGCGATCGTTGCCCTGGGTGCGACCTATGGCGCTTACATGTCAGAGACGATTCGCGCCGGTATACAGTCGATTCCTAAGGGACAATTCGAAGCCGCCTATTCCGTCGGCATGACTTATTGGCAGACGATGCGTTCGATCGTGCTGCCGCAAGCATTTCGCAATGTGCTGCCGCCGCTGGGAAATGACTTCGTAGCGATGATAAAAGATTCGTCGCTGCTGGCCTTTCTTGGTATTCGCGATGTCACGCAGATCGCAAAATTGTCCTCGGGGCGGTCATTCCGCTATGTGGAGACTTATGCGGTAACAGCCTACATATACTTGACACTGGTCATCATCGCTTCGACCTTGGTCAATCTGCTGGAAGACACGATCAATATCGAGCGCGAAACACCCCGCCTGGTGCAGCGATTGCAAGCGCTGGTGCCCGGCAAGAAGAAACGCGAGCCGATTGTCGAGACTTTCGACTAAATCCCTACTCCGGGGAATAAAACGCGACCTTGTTGCCTTCGGTATCGCGCACCCAGCCGATGAAACCGCCGCCGGCATTTTCGGGCAGAGGAGTCTTCGGCAGCAGCACTTCGCCACCGGCATCGGCGACTCGGCCGAGCGTATCGTTCAGATCGCCACTGACCGTCAGATAAACCAGGGTGCCTTCGCTAGACGGCGCATACCCGTACTTTGGATTGTGCACCAGGCAGCCGCCCGGTCCATCGTCATGCGGAAAAGCGCCGATTATGCTGTCCATCGTTTCGCGCAGATCCGCGACAGCAAGCTGGATGTCCATGACTGTCTCGTAGAATGCGCGGGCGCGCTGAAAGTCGGCAACTGCAATCTCGAACCAGCGGATGGCGGACATGGGCGTCTCCTCTGCTTGGGGAGTGTTTATTGCGCGGCTTGGCGCAGATCGTCTTCTTGCAGCATATCTTCGGGCAAGGGGCCGTCTGCGCTGGCGGTGTCGGTGCTGAGGCGCTCGGCTGTGTTTTGATCGCGCTGCTCAACCAGGCTGTTGTCGAGATCGCTCAGCGCCGCAGCCATATTCTCGTTCAGGTGCTGTCCGTGGAAGTGGACTTCGTCCATGGCATCGATGGTGTCTTGCAGCTTGTCGATTTCGTCTTTGATCTCGATGCTCAGGCGTTGTCCGCGCGCGCCATCGCTGTCTTTCGCTCCCAACAGCGACATCTGCGCATAGACTGTGCCCAGCGCCGACAAGGTACTTTCCAGCTGGATCTCGGCGCGTTTGATGATGCTGGCGCTGGCTTCTAGGCTGACCAGTTGTCTTTGCAGCAATTTCAGCTGCTGTTCGAGGTCGCGGCGGGTATGCTCATCGCTTTCGCTGGTGATGCGGCGGCGCACATTGGCGATCTTGCGTGGCACTCGTTGCAGGTCGCGGGCGGCCAGATCGTTGTTCTCGAAGTGGTCGATGCGCGTGGCCAGGTTGTACATATGGGCGATCCAGTCATTGATGCCCGAAATCAATGTGCGTTGGCGGGTGCGCATGCTGCCGCGCGCCACATCAGCCAGCTTGAGCATGTTGCGGCGGTATTCAAAGGCATCACGCAGTCGCTCGCGAGAGACGCGGTTGTGAATGTTGCGCAGGTCGTATTCGCGTTCGAAGTCTTCAGCCAACGCTTGCTCGGCGGCTTCGGGGTCATTGAGCGTCGAAGCGACCAGCACGACTTCGGCCAGCGCCCCCAGCGCCAGCCA
The DNA here is from genome assembly GCA_034423155.1 of Anaerolineae bacterium. Lineage (GTDB taxonomy): Bacteria > Chloroflexota > Anaerolineae > Aggregatilineales > Phototrophicaceae > UBA6055. The sequence goes on from DAOUJB010000128.1 coordinate 2,512, forward strand.
ATACCAGGGCTGCCACTCCATAAATGGCAAACTGACATCTTGCACGAAGAGGAAGAGGATGGCGGTGACCATCAAAGTCACCAGCGTCTCCCAACGCAGCAGGGCGCTGGTGATCAGCGTGCCAAAGACTTTTTGTCGCGCTTCTGCGTTCGTAGTCATCGTCCCGCTGTTTTCTGGCTAGGCGACCGCTTTAGTCCGCACCCAGCAGGCGCTGCCGGCGTTCTTCGAGCTGCAATTCGACTTGGCCGATGCCGACTGTGTCTTCGATCTGGTCGGACAGCTTGCGGCTGGCCATGTCGGCGCGGGCGTCTTCTTGGTCGATCTGCGCATAAATCGAGTCCAGCAGGCTGTCGATTTCTTGGTCGCCCGAGGTATCGAGCTTGTCCATGCTGCGCAGGGTCTTGGTCATGACTTTCTTGGTTTCCGCCAGCTCCAGCAGCGAGCGCATCTTCTCGCGTTCTTGCTTGATCGTATTCAGCCGGCCTTCCAGCTTCATGCGCATATTCAGCATGCCCTGATACTGCTCTTGCTGCGCCTGCCACTGCTCGTAATATTCTTGCGCCAGTTCTTGTTTGGTATTCATTTCGGCTTGGGCGGCGGCAGCCAAATCATTCTTGCCCCGCAAGAGCAAGGTATCGATGTCGCGGTCCAGCTTGTCGGTCTGGTTGGAAAATTCTTCGTATTTGCGCTTGAGCGTGCGCACCGACCCGCCCACGGTCGCCGCGGAATCCTCGAGGGCATCAAGGTTGCGTTCCACCTGGCGGATGTACTCGTCCATGACCTTGAGCGAGTTGGTTTCCAGGGCGCGGTCGATCATGCCATGCAGGTTGGCGCTGAATAGAGTGCGGACTTTCTGTACTATCGACGGCATCTTTAGGCATTCCTTTGCTGACTTGGCTTGTTTGCGCCTTGGTTGGCTGGAAGTATAACATAGGCGCGGTTGCGCACGATAGGGGCTTGCCGCGCTTACTTGGGATTACGCAGAAGCGTCCGCCCGGTTGCAGTTGCAGCGATGTATCGCCAACAGGTCCGCCAGCAGCGCAGCGCCCGTTTCTCGACTACCCGCCCCCGCGCCGATCAGCGTGATCGCGCCCAGCAAATCCGTTTCCAGCGTGATGGCGTTGGTCGTGCCGTCGACGCTGGCCAGTGGGTCCGTCGTGGCCAGGCGCATCGCTTTGACCAGGCCGCCACTGGGCGAGGCTTGGGCGATCAGCTTGTAACGCTGGTTTTGCTCGCGCGCCAGGTCGATGTCGTCCCTGCTGATGTCGCCGATGCCGCTGACCTGCAAGTCGTCCATCGTCAGGCGGCTGCCAAAGAGCGCGTTCGCCAGGATGAGCAGCTTGCCGGCCGCGTCCCAGCCATCGACATCGCCGCTCGGGTCGGCTTCGGCATAACCCAGCGCCTGG
>DAOUJB010000129.1:0-3542 GCA_034423155.1 Anaerolineae bacterium
CCCAGCGCGCCATCGACCAGCCGCGCCTGCAGCAGGGCGATATCGTCTACCTCGACCGGGGCAGTTTCGTCTGTCCCCGCTGCGATCGGCCGCTGCTTGATCAGCGTATCCAGCGTGGCGTTGACCGCGGCGAAGTCGCCCAGCAGATAAACCAGCAGGTCCAATATATGCGAGCCCAGGTCGAAGAGCGCGCCGCCGCCTGTGATTTCCCGCTGCAGACGCCAGGACATGGCTTTGTCGGCGCTGATATAGCTGGAGCGGTGATAGCGTCCGCGAAAAGAAAAAACCCGCCCGCAGAAGCCTTCTGTCATCAGCTGTCTGGCGCGCGCCAGCGCCGGGAAGAAGCGAAAATTGAATGTCAGCTGCGCCTTGACACCCGCGTCCCGCACGGCTTCTGCCATTTCGATAGCTTCGTTTTCATTCATGGCCAGCGGCTTTTCGCAATAGATGTGCTTGCCAGCGGCTGCGGCAGCCAGGGCGATTTCGTGATGCGAGTTGTTGGGCGTGCAGATGTCGATGGCGTCGATATCGGCGCGCGCCAGCAGATCGCGATAGTCGGCGCTGTACTGGTCGCAGCCGATTTCTTCCGCGGCGGCCCGAGCGGTAGCTTCGCGCGTGGTGGCGACAGCGGCGATCTGTATGCTGTCGGCGGGCAAGCCATAGTGGAACGGTATGGCGCGATAGGCGGCGGCATGCACGCGTCCGATCCCGCCATAGCCGATCAGCCCGATTTTGATATTTGGCATCTCTTCGATTCCTTTCTGCTCATACTCCCTCGCCCTCTGCGACGGGATTGCTGGCAATCGGGCGAGTCACCGCCTCGCCCCTACATGTAAGCTTCCCCCTGACCTGTCGGGGGGACCGAGGGGGGTTTGCGCGGCCTCTCCCCCGGCGACGAGATTGCTGGCAATCGGGCGAGTCACCGCCTCGCCCCTACGACGGGATTGAGGGGGGATTAGGTGGGCTTGTCCATTGCCGCGCGCAGCTCCTTCACAGCCGCCGTGATTTCGCCGGTGCCGGGCTGTAGCTTGCCATTGGGTCCTTTCAACAGCGGCGAAGAAAACTCGCCAACGGTCATGCCAGCCGCGATGAAGTCGCCGACATTGCCAGCATTCAAGCCGCCATCTTCCATCAGTTCGATGCGGTCGGTCATCCCGGCTGCCGCAATCATATCGTGCAGCTGGCGGATGGTGCGCAAGACGCTGGGGTCGATCGTATGCGGGCTGCCGCCGCCGGTTGTGGCTTTCCAAAATGGCGCGCGGCTTTCGTATTCGATGATGTCGATATGCGGATGAATGAACTGCTCGAAGGCGATAGCTGGCAGGCCCTGCCAAGCCCAGACGCCCACTTTCAAACCCAGCTTCTCTTTGATGTAAGTGATATTTTGGAAGATCATCTCATTGGTCGTCTCCAGCGGCAGGCTGATCAGGCTGACGCCCAGGTCGGCCAACTGGTCGAAGACACTGAAGCCGGGCCGCAGCATCTGCAGTTGCGCTTCGACCTCCAGCGCTGTGCTTTTGCAGACGGCTTCTATGATATCGTAGCCGCCGCGGGGCATGGCGAAATCCATGTACTTGCCGTCGCGCACTTCGATATGCAGCCAGTCGACGCCGGCCGCCTCGAGCTCTTGCACCTGCGCGCCCAACACGGCGTAATCCGCCCAAAACAAACCAGCCGCGATTTTGCACTGTTGCGTCACTTGTCCGATCGGCATGTTGTCCTCCTAGCATTGCGAAATGTAAGCACAAAGACACAAAGGGCACAAAGTTTTTTTCTGCGGGCGAGTCACCGCCTCGCCCCTACATGACTGGATTGATGGGGCGCCGGCGATGTTTCCAGCACGGTCGCAGCTGTCTGCTCATCGGTGACCAGCACATCGATCGCGCCGCTGGCCAGCGCTCCCTGGATCGCGCGCGCTTTGTTTACTCCCACCGCCACAGCGATGGTCTGCGGCACTGCGCGCAGCTCGTCCAGCGTAATGCCGATGATGCGCCCGTTGAGTTCGCAGGGGAAAAGCTGCCCGGCGCTGTCGAATATCTGCCAAGCCATATCGCCGGCCGCGCCACTTCGCCGATACGCGCGCAGCTGGCCCGAATCGGCGACGCCCGCCCGCACGAATCCCGATGTGGCTGGGTCGAGGTTGCCAATGCCCACCAGGGCGATATCTGCCCGCCGCACCTGTGCCAACGTCTGCCCGACCACCGCCTGCTGACGGATGATCGCGGCAGCTTCGGCATTATCCGCCAGCAATGGCGATGACAAATACTGCGCGCGCCCGCCCAGCTTCTGCGCCAGTTGCCGGGTCAATGCCGAGCTGTCGTATTCTTTCAGCGCCTGGGGCAGGCTGCCGGTGGCTTGCACGACAGTGACATCGGCTTGGAAGTCGCGGCGGATGGCGCTGATGACTTCGTAGGTGGTGCTGCCAAAGCAGATAGACATGGTCGCGCCGGCCGTCAGCGCCTCTTCCAGATATCGCGCCGCCAGTTGCGCTGTTTGCCGCAGCAGCAGCCCCGCATCGCCCGCGCCCGATTGCAGCGCCAGCGCCTGTCGCAAGCCAAAACGCCGCATAAGCCGCTCTTCCAGCTCGCCCGCCCGTTTGAGCGGATAGTCGATCAAGATGCGCACCACCTGGGTTTCGCGCGCTTCTTTCAAAAGCCGATACACCTTCACGCGCGACAAATCCAGCGCCGCAGCGATCTGGCTCTGCGTCAGTTCGCGCTCGTAATACATAGCCGCCACCTTCGCCAGCAGCTCATGGTGGGCGGAATCGAGCAGTGACGGCACAGTCATCGTCAGACGCCAGCCCGGCTGCGGCGCAGCAGCTCGCGCATGGATTGGTCTGTAGCAGGGCGATGACCGGGCAGCGGCAAAATGCGCTGGTGAATCGTGTCGATGATGGCGGCGGCGCTGGGGAAGAACGCCTCGTCCAGTTCGGCTGGCGGGGTGATCCAGTTGCGGGCGCCCAGCGCAACCACCGGCGCATCCAGGAAGTCAAATGCCAACTGGCTCAGGTTGGATGCCAGGCTGTGCAAGAATGAGCCGCGTTCAGTTGCGTCCGATACCAGCAGCACGCGCCCGGTTTTCCGCGCCGATTCCAGCAGGGGCTGCAAGTTGAGCGGGTTCAAAAAGCGGATGTCGATGACTTCGACGCTCAGCTTGTGCTGGTTTTGTAAGCGATCCGCCGCCTCCAGCGCTCGATACAGCGCCGCGCCGATGGTGATGATGCTGATGTCTGCGCCAGCGCGATGAATCTGCGGTTCGCCTTCGGGCACTTCGTAATAGTCGACCGGCACGCCGCCCGCAAAGAGCGTCTCGGGCTGGCTGTAGAGTCGCTGGCTTTCAAAGAAGACGACCGGATCTGTGCCGCGCAAGGCCAAGTTCAGCATGCCTTTGGCATCATAAGGCGTGGCGGGAAAATAGACTTTCAAGCCCGGGATATGCGCGACCAGCGAGCTCCAGTCTTGGGAATGCTGCGCGCCATATTTCATGCCCACCGAGACGCGCAGCACCAGCGGCATGCGCAAGGCATTGGCCGACATGGC
>DAOUJB010000130.1:0-9726 GCA_034423155.1 Anaerolineae bacterium
CCGGCCGTCAGCACGAAGATGATGTCGAATACTTTGAGCGCGAAGATCATCTCAAAGATGATGACGATGGACAGCATGGGACGCAGCATGGGCAGGGTGATGAAGGCGAAACGTTGGAAGACGCCCGCCCCGTCCACAATCGCCGATTCGTAAATGTCGGCGGGGATGGTCTGCAAGCCAGAAAGCAGCAGCAGAGTCGCCAGCGGGATGTGAATCCAGCTATAGGCGATGACCAACCAGATCATCACGCTGGGCATGCTGCCGAGCATATTCTGGTATTCAGTGATGATGCCAAGCTCGAACCAAACCGCATTGACCAGCCCGTATTGTGGGTTGAGCAGCCACTTCCAAAGCAAGGCGTTGACGACCGAGGGAATCGCCCAGGGCACGAGCAGCAGCGCCCGCACGATGCCGCGCCCGGGGAAGTTCTCGTTGAGCAGCAGGGCGATCAACAGAGAGACCACCAAAATCACCACCACCGCGCCGATGGCGAATGTGAAAGTGGTCTGCAGCGGTTCCCAAAAGTCGCTGTCGGTCAGCCAGTCTACATAATTTTCCAGCCCGATGAAACGTTCGCGGCCCGGGCGTTTGAGATTCCACTTGTGCAGGGAAAGGAAGACCGCCATGCCGAAAGGGACAAGGATGGTCGCGGCGATGATGAGCACAGCCGGCGCGCTGAACAGAATGGCCAGCATGCCCTGCGACATCTCCTTGCGTCCGTTGTCGATCTCGGCTTTCACAAATACCCCCACCCTAAATCCCTCCCCCATCAAGAGGGAGGGACTTGATTAACCCATCCACGCCGCGTTCAACTGGTGGATGAGGGGTTGGACCTAGTAGTCCCAGTCTTCCTTCAGTTCGTTCCATTCGTCCGCCAGCTCGCGCAGGACATCGCCCTTGTCGGCGTCGCCCAGAATAGCAGCTTGCAGCGGACCCCAGCTGCCTATCTCCCAGTCGCTGAAGAAAGGCACAAAGCGATAGGGGCGGGAAATAGCGTATTCGGCTTGCTCGCTGAGCAGGTCGGGATCGATCCAGCCGCCGATGGAGTTGCGCACCTCTTCGTCTTCATAGAGCGGCGCGGGCGAGAAACCCAGCCCAAACTCCAGCGCCCAGCGCTTCGGCACATAATAGACGCCGGTCGCGTCTCTGCCGCCAAGGAACTGCACCAGTTGCCAAGCGGCATCTTGGTCCTGCGCGTTGGCTGTGATGGAGTAGAGGCGCACATAGCCCCAGGTGCCGCTGCGCACTTCGTCCGTGCCCGGCACCAGCGCATTTTTGATATCGCCGGCGACATTGGATTGTTCCGGATCGTTCATGGCTTTCAGCGTGTAGTCGGTCGTGGTCATGAACGAGGTCGTGCCAGCCGCCATCAGCAGCGTGCCGTCGTCATCGGTCAACGAAGCGGGATCGATAACGCCTTGATCCAAGCCCGCGGTCAGCCAGTCCAGCGCTTCCCAGGCTGCGCTGCCCTCTTCGTGGAAGAGCGGGTTGAGGTCGTCATCAAAGAGCTTGCCGCCGCGCGATGCTGTCAAGGTCTCCCATTCGCGCAGCAGATAATTCTCGCCACTGCGCAACTGCATCAAGATGGGGTATTCGACGACGCCAGCGTCTTTGATCATCTGCGCCTGTTCCAGCATTTCGTCCCAGGTTTCGGGCGGCGATTCGATGCCAGCCGCTGCCAGGTGGGCGGCGTTGTAAGCCATGGTCTGCACGCCGGAGTAATAGGGCAAGCCATAGACTTCGCCTTCATACGACATCTGCTCGATGATGCCCGCGGGCAGGTCGGCCAACAGTTCATCCGCGCCTTCCAAGCCGGTTATGGGCACGATCCAGCCAGCCGACGCCCACTCAGCCAGGTAACTATCGCGGACATAGGCGACATCAAACTCGGTGCCGGCCACGAAGCTGGCGACCATCTTGTCGTGATACTCGTTGCTGGGGAAAGGCAGGAAGACCGCATCATGCCCTGATTGATCGGTGAAGCGGCCGAGATTCTCGGTTACGACATCGACCTGATAGGGCCAGCCAGTGAGCTTCAAGCCATCGTCCTGCGCCAGGGCTGTCGAGCCGAGCAGCAGCGATAGCAGCGCCAGCAGGAGGATGAGTTTCTTGCTGCGGATCATATTTCACCTCGTGTAGGGTTCAAGTGCGTCGGGAAAGTCGTGCACATTCGCGGCATAGGCATCTCCTGAACAGGTTCATTCATGGGCATTTGCCAATGATTGCACCATTCTAGCGCAATCCGCGAGATTACGCAAAAATGTTGGCCTCTGAGCGAAGCCCGTCAGAAGCCGGCAGTCCCGTGCTGGACCTGCCTGAAGCCGCACTGACCACATGTGGGCCGCCTGATTTGCCGGTGCCGATCACCTGTCCAGCAGCAAGCCAGGCTGACGCTCAAACGCATACAGGCTTCGTGGGCGCATCAGGGTAACGGCGCGATCGTAACCGCCCAGCGCGCCGCGGGCTTCTCCCAGCGCCTTGTAATAATCCCAATAGCGGAAGCTGGAATAATCTTCGCGCATCAGCGCATGTGTCTTCAACAGCGCCAGGTAGTCGGCAAAGACTTCGCTGACATCTAGGTAGATATCGGCGTGATAGCCTTCCATGTCTTCCCAGTTTTCAGAAAACAGGAGGGCTCGCGGTGAATGCGCCGGGTGTTCACGCTCGAAGGCGGGCAAGCCAGCCCTGAACAGCGCGTTCGTCACCATATCATGTGTGTTGTTGTGGTCGATATGAAAGCTGCCCTTCCAGTGCGTGATGATGAGTGTCGGGCGATGCTTGCGGATGAGGTCGGCCATGAGCCAGATGGACTCGTCGTTCACTGGCAGTTCGCCATCGCCATAGGGCAGCAGTTCCATATTCGCGCCGATGAAGTCCGCCGAGGCATGCGCGTCTGCCAGGCGCATATTGAGGTAGTCCCGGGCGCTGAGGGTGGGGTGGCCTTTTTCGCCGGTCGTCGCGTGCACGATTGTGATGTCCCAGCCAGCCCGTTTGTGTTTGAGCATGACCGCGCCCGCCATATTCTCGGCATCGGAGATATGCCCGCCAACTACCATCAAGTGTCCAGCCATGTTCGATTCTCCTGTCATTTGTGTCCGTTGCGAGCCACTCAGTCAATTCAATAAAGTATTGCGCATTTTTCGACACAGAGAGCACAGAGAGCACAGAGAGCACAGAGGAATTTATCACTCGGTGTACTCTTTCAACTCGGTGGTTCATTTTTTCATTCATTACCTTATTGGTCTACCTTCTGCGTCTCAATGGCAAGCGCACAATTTTCTCGTTCTTGCTATAACATCTTCCGCATCACAGCGAATTCGCGCCGGCGCTGGAAGCCCGCTAGCGAGTACAGGCGCGCCGCTGCCTCGTCCGTCCACAAAAAATATGCGAAGTAGATAGGTTTGGCGCTCATCATCTCCAGGCATTTGAACAGCAGCATGCGCCCGATGCCTCGATTGCGCTTGTCTGGGCGCACGCCGAAGGGTCCAAATCGCTCGCCGCGCTGCTGGCAAAATCCCACTAGCTCGCCATGCTCCCGCGCGACCAGGAAACAGATGCGCTGTGGACTATCGCCAAAAAACTCCAGCAGGTAGTCTTGCGCGAAGCGGAACCAGTCCCATCCGAAGTGCTCGACCAGGAATGGCATCAGGTCGGGGATATCGCCGGCCGCGATGGGGCGGATTACCAAGCCTTCGTCGGCCTCGCTGCTTTCGATGCGCGCCTGGATGGCTGGCGGGATAGCGAAGCCAGTCAAGTCCGCGCCCATGCTGATGGCGTGGTACAGGGTCTCGAATCCGAAGCGGGCCTGCAGGAAGTCGATCGTGGCCGGGTAGGCGCTGGTATCGATGCCAGGCACGAAGTAGTTGGGCACATAGGGCGAGATCTCGACGCGTTTTCGCCCTTCGCCGCGCAGCTGCTCGATGATGCGCGCAAAGAGCGCCGTGCCGATGCCCCGCCCCTGATAGCTCGGCAGCACGCCAAAAGCGGTGATCCAGGCGTCATCGCTGTCCAGGCCCCCCAAGAAATAGGGCACGCGCCGCGCCAGGCAGAGCACAAAGCCCACCACGCGCCCGTCCACCACCGCCACCGGGCAGCGTTCGGGCAGAAAGTTCGGGTCGAGCAAAACTTGCGTACGAAACAAGCTGGCGTCGATGCGGTCGGCGGGCATGGCAGCCTGCCATACATGCAACAATTCGCGCTCGTCCGCGCCACGATAGGGTCGGATTTCCATCAGCGCCTTATCCTTTCAATCCCGTCAGGGCGATGCCTTGTATGAAATAACGCTGCAAGACGATGAAGACCAGCAACATCGGCAAGACCGCCACCGCTGTCCCCGCCATCAGCAGATTGGTGTTGTCCGCATAGAGGCTCTTCATGGAGTTGATGCCCAAGGGCAGCGTCATCAAGTCGCGGCTGTTGATGACCAGCAGGGGCCACAGAAAACTATTCCACGCGCCGATGAAGGTGAAGGTGCCCAGCGTCGCCAGCGCCGGCTTCACCAGGGGCACGACGATACGCCACCAGATGCGCGGTTCGGATGCGCCGTCGATGCGTGCTGCGTCAATCAGCTCGTCCGGCACGGTCACCATGAATTGCCGCATCAGAAAAATGCCATACGCCGATGTCAATCCCGGCACGACCAGCCCCTGGTAGCTGTCGATCCAGCCCAGCTGCCGCACGATGAAAAAGACCGGGATGAGTGTCACAAAGAAAGGAATCATCATCGTCGCCAGGATCAAATAAAACAGCAGCTCCCGGCCCGGAAAGCGGTACTTGGCGAATGCGAAGCCGGCCAGCGAACTGCTGAACAAAACGCCAGTCACAATCAAGCCCGAGGTGAAGAGGCTGTTGAAATAGAGCCGCGCGATGGGGATTTTCTCTGGCAGCTCGGCGAAATTGTTGAATTGTGCTTCGGCGGGCAGCCAGACCGGCGGACGCAGCTGGATTTCGCCAGCCGTCATCAGCGATGCGTTGATCATCCACACGAACGGGAAGACCATGACAAATGCGCCAGCCGCCAATACGACATACTTGAGCGCGCTGCCTGCCCGTTGCGGCAGGGTCGTTTCGTCCGCCATTGCCGGCCCTCAGTCTTGGTAGGTGCGGTCGCGCAGCAGGCGCAGCTGCACAAGCGTGATCAACATGATGATGCCGAAGAGCACGAAAGCCATCGCCGATGCCCTGCCCATGCGCGAAAATTTGAACGCTGTGTTGTACATGTAAAGCACCACGGTCATGGAACTGTTGGCGGGTGCGCCGCCGGTCGTGGCGAAGACCAAATCAAAAACCTGCAGCGCCCCGATCGTGTTCGTCACCACCACGAAGAGCATGACCGGGCGCAGCAGCGGCAGCGTGATGAAGCGAAAGGATTGCAGCTTGCCCGCTCCGTCAACCTGGGCGGCTGCGTAATAATCCTGCGGGATGCCCTGCAAGCCTGCCAAGAAGATCACGATGTAGTAGCCGACATACTGATAGACAGCGATGAAGACCAGCGTCATCAATGACTGGCTGGGCGCGCTGAGGAATGGCTGCCGCGGCAAGCCCAGCGCCGTGATCACATGGTTGACCACGCCGTAATTGCGGTCGAAGACGAAAGAAAACATCACCGCCAAGGCCAGCGGCGCCGTGATCACTGGCATGAAGTACAGCACGCGCCAGATCGTCCGCCCGCGGATCTTGCTGTTCAGCAGCAGGGCGAATCCCAGACCCAGAATCGTGTTCGCGCCCACGCCGCCCAATGCGAAGACGAAAGTGTTGCCCAGCGCCTTCATGAATACGGTGTCTCTGGTGAACAGGAATACATAGTTGCCCAAGCCGCGCCAAGGCATGTCTGCTACGGGCGAAAGCATGTCCCAGCGATGCAGGCTGACCCAGCCGGAAAACAGGATCGGACCTAGCAGGAAGACCAGCAGCGATACCAGCGGCGCAGCGATGAACAAGTATGCCCAAAGCATGCGCCGCCGCATCAAGGGGCTCTGCGGGATGCCAGCCAGCTGCCAGGCGCGCCTTGTCACAGAGACCTTCATTGTCGTCGCGCGAGCCAGTTTATTCTTCCGCCATCATCCGCTGTTCTTCGAGGATGGCGTTGGCCTGCATTTCTACCGATGCCAGGGCGTCCTCCGGCGTCGTCATGCCAGCCAGCACGGCTTCGATCTCCACTTGCAGCAGGGTCTTGACTTCCTGCCCGCCAGCGACGATCTGCTCGGGCTGCGCATATGCCGACGCGGCCACGAATGCCGAGACATAGTGGTCGCTCATGGACTCGGCAAAAGCGGCCTGGTCATGGTTCATGCTCGGGATCGCGCCCAGGGCATTGACCAGGAAATCGCCAATGGGCGAGCCAGCGCCCGCTTCGTGTTCGGCGTTCATCCAGTGGACAAACTCCCAGGCGGCTGGCTTGTTCGGCGAGTTGGAATCCACGGCGAACAGCCAGGTATAGGCGATGCTGGAAGGCGCGTCGCCGCTGGGACCGACCGGTATTTCGGCCACGCCGACTTCGCTGTCAAAGTCGATTCCCTCGGCTGCGCGCAGGGTTGCCCGCCACCAAGGCGCCATGATGACCATGCCGACTGTGCCGCTGGGGAAGTCGCCCAGACCGCTGATGCTGGGGTCTGTGCCGCCATTTGCCACCAAATCCGCATACAGCTGCAAAGTCTCGATGCCTTGCTCGCTGTTGAACTCGGCGACTGTGCGATCATCGCTGAGGTAGCTGCCGCCGTTGCTGAAGAGCAAGGCGCTGAAGGGATGCACGATGCCCGAGTCCCAGCCAGCCATGACGCCAAAACCGAGCTGGCTGACCGCGCCGGTATCGTCCACCTGGCTGATATCAGCCGCCATGGCTTTCAGTTCGTCCCAGTTCGCTGGTGGCGCGTCATAGCCGGCTTCGGCAAGCAGGCGCTTGTTGTAGACCAGCAGGTAGGGATTCACTTCGGTGGGGTAGCCCCAAGTCTGGCCGTCGGAGGTGCTGACGGCGTCGATCGTGCCCGGGGCGACATTGGTGTCGATGTAGGACAGGGCATCCTGGGGCGGCTCGGCCAGTGCACCGGCGCTCACGAAGTCGGGCAGCCACAGGTGATAGAAATGGTAGACATCGGCGCTGATGCCGGCCGTGCGCCCAGTGATGATCTTGGTGCGCAACTCGCCAAAGTCGACCGTGACCAACTCAATGGCGACATCCGGATTCTCCATCATGTAGGCGTCGATGATAACCTGCTGGGCAGCCAACTGATCTTCTGTGCCCCAGTGGGTTAGCATGGTCAATGTGGTGTCCTGCGCCAGGCTTGTCGAGCCGATCAAAAGCGCAAGGAGCGCCAATAGCAGGATTATCTTCTTGCTGGAAGTCATTTTAAGCCTCGATTCCTAGATTCATTTGCATTTGTTTTGCGCTGTGCAAATTCGATCGATGACGCCTCCCTTCTGCTACCACGCCCAACGAATGTATCGCGAAAATCTCGCCAGCGCAAAAGACACGGTATCGGGTAGAAACCCATGCCCCCAACCCCCAGCCCTTTCCCCCAGAACGAGGGAAGGGGAGTTTTCAGCGCTATCAGCAGATTTTGAAGCCCCTACCTCATTTTGGGGGAGGGGTTTGGGGTGGGGGCAAAAAGCCCCTCTCTCATTTTGGGTCGCGTAGACACAGACCGCCGGGGAGGGGTTTGGGGTTGGGGTAATTACCCGCCTTGCAGACTTCGCTGCAACAAGCCCACCGCATAAAATTCATAGCTGGCGGCTTGGTCGGGCACATCGACCACATGCACGGTGAAACGCGCGGGAAGGCCGCTGGTCGGACAATTCTGCTTGAACCAGTCGCGGTAGGCGCGGGCATAGGCGCTGCGCAAGCGCTGCAACTCGGCTTGGAATCCAGCCGCATCCAGCAGTGGGTTGGGCGCTTTGGGCTGCGTGCCAAAGGCGTGAACTTCGATGAAATCGATCTGCGAGATCGAATCGCAGATGCCCGCCTCGCGCAGCCACAGCTCCCAGCATTGGAAAACCAGCGGTATCTCCCTTTCCGGGTCCATGTGCGGCACGCTTTCCAGCCCCAAGATGCCCGCCGCCGAGTAGCCGCCCGTCAGCCCGCTGAAGCAGATGCGCAGGTCGCCATCGGGCAGGGTTTCGACGACCATGTTGGAGAGCACGGGATCATCGCCCTCGTAGTAGTAGGTTAGTTTGCCGCGCTGCTTGATGTTGAAAGGCATGTCTTGTCCCTCCGTTTTCTCTGTGCGCTCAGTAAGTCCAATAAAGTAATGCAACAAGTTGAAGGAACGTCGTAGGGGCGATACTTGTATCGTCCACTTGATCAACGTCGACATTGCGGGCGAGTCATCGCCTCGCCCCTACAGATCTCGAAACAGAATCGCATCTCCCTATTTGTTACGCATGAGTTACATGGTTTCACTACTGTGCGCTCTGTGTTGAGTGTTTGCCTTTTAGATTTGCCCGCGCCTACACCGAGCTGCGCCGCACCAAGGGGCAGGGCAGGGCAACTTGCACGGGTTGCAGCGCCGAACCGCGATTTTGCATCAGGTAGCGCGCCGCCCAGTTGCCCATCTCATAATGCGGCAGCTGCATGGTCGTCAGCGGCGGCAACAAGCCTTCGCTGATATGCGCGATGTTGTCGAAGCCGATGACGGCTACATCGTCGGGCACGCGCAAGCCCAGCTCGGCCAGGGCGCTGTAACAATTCATGGCGACTTTGTCGTTGCCGCAAAATATAGCGCTGGGCGGCCGGGGCAGCGCCATCAGCTCGCGAGTGTGGCGAACATTTTCGCGCGGAGTCTGGTTGGTAAAGCGCAGCAGCTCTTCGTTGAAGGGCAGGTTTCGGTCGGCCAGCGCTTGTTTGTAGCCGCGCAGCCGTCCATATATGGCTGGGTAGGGCGGCGTTTTTGATTCGTCTTCTTCCCACAAATTGATGAAGCCGATGCGTTTGTGTCCGGCTTCGATGGCTGCGCATACCGCGTGATAGCCGCCATCGAATTCATCGGGCACGACAGACGGGGCGCTGCCGTCTTCCAGGTAGCAATTCGCCAGCACGGTGGGCAGGTCGCTCAGCCCGCGCGGCAAGCTGACCGGTCGGTGATACATGGCGGCGTAGATGATGCCCTCGACAGCGCGCTCGTGATAGACCGACACAGCTGCTTCGGCGACCCGTTCATCGCCGCCGCTGTCGGTGACCAGCAGCACCATGTTGTGCGCCCAGGCAACATCTTGCGCGCCGCGGATGATATCGACAGCGTAGGGCGTGGTGGCCACATCATCGGTCAAGAAGCCCAGCAAGCCAGAGGGGCTGCCACGCAGATGCCGGGCGGTCTGCGAGGGGCGATAATCCAGATCGGCGATGGCCGCTTCGACGCGCTGGCGTTTGTCGGCGCTGACATAGGGGTGGTCGTTGAGCACGCGGCTGACCGTGGTGGTGCCGACGCCGGCGCGCCGGGCGATCTCCTTGATGGTAACTTTGCTGCTCATCGGCTTTCGGTTGGGCTACAGCTCCACATACACGGCGTCTTCGCGCAGGACGACGGGAAAACGGCGCAGCTTGCGGCGGTCGGTCAGACATTCGCCCGTGTGTAGATCGAATTCCCAGCCGTGCCAGGGACAGCGCAGGATCTCATTTTCTCGCCCCCAGATGAATTCGCCGGGTTGGCTGGGCAGGGTCGTGCCGCCCAGGCGCCCTTTGCAGACCGGCGCGAATTCGTGCGGGCACAGATTCAGCACGGCGACAATCTGCGC
>DAOUJB010000131.1:0-4072 GCA_034423155.1 Anaerolineae bacterium
AGCGATGAACTGGCTTTGTGCGCCATGGGCGACAAACCCGTTTTGGGCATCTGCTATGGCATGCAATTCGTCAATGCGCTGGCGGGCGGCACGATTTTCGGCGATGCGCAGGCACAGGCCGCCGCAAAGGCGCACTCGCCCGGGCGCGGCGCTGACGAGCACAGCATCCAGATACAAGCCGACAGCCGTTTACATGACCTGGTTGGCGCGCGGCAAATGACCACCAACAGCTATCACATTCAGGCGATCGCCTCGCTGGGCGCGGGCTTGCGAGCCACGGCGTACGCAGAAGACGGCGTCATCGAAGCGCTGGAGTCGCACGATGGGCGGCTAGTCGGCGTGCAGTTTCACCCCGAGCGCATGGGCGAGCGTGGCTTGCCGCTATTCGCCGATCTTGTGCGCCGCGCTATAGCCAGCCAATGAGCCGCGTCAGCCAGTTGCCTTTGATGTAACCATTCTGGGCATACCATCTATAAGTCTCGCGCAGGCTGGTTTCGATATCGATCTGCGGGGCGCATAATTCACGCGCAGCCTTGCCGCCATCGAAGTAGACATATTTGCCGCCCAAGCGCACCTGGTCTGCATCCATAGGCGTGCTGATGCCAAGGCGACGCATCGCCTCGATGAAGCGCGCAGTCGGCTCCAGCAGCCAGTCGGGCATATTCAGCAGCGGCGGACGCACATCGCAGGCGCGAGCGATCAGGCGAAAGAAGTCGCTATAGCTCAGGTTGGCGGCATTCAAAATATAGCGTTCGCCCCGGCGACCTTTTTCGACCGCTGCCACATGCGCGCGCGCCACATCGCGGACATCGATGAGGGCCAGGCCGCCACTGCTGCCGGGCACGAGCCACTGCCAGCGCGCCGTTTCGATCACAAAGCTGCCGCTGATGGCGTTGAGGTCACCCGGACCGATGATAACAGTCGGGTTCAGCGTGACCACATCCAAGCCGCCCGCCACAAATTCGGCAACGACGGCTTCGGCTTGGTGCTTGGTATAGGCGTAATAGAATTGCTGCGGGCGCAAGTTGAAGACAGCATCTTCATCGGCAAGCTCTAGTCCGGGTCGGATGCCAATCGCCGAGGCGCTGCTGGTGAAGATAACGCGGGCAACGCCGGCTTGCTGTGCGGCTGTCAGCAGATTGCGCGTGCCCTCCACATTGATGCGCCACAAGGCTTCGCGATCGGAATCTTTCCAATAATCCGCTTTGGCCGCGACATGGAAGACGACATCGCAGCCGGCACAGGCAGCTTCCAAAAGAGCGACATCTTGCAAATCGCCCTGCACCGCCTCGAATTGCAGGTCTTCGAGCAGCCGCAGTTTTGACGGCGAACGATAGAGCGCGCGCGCAGCATGCCCCGCCGCCAGCCACTGCCGCAGCACATGCGATCCCAAAAAGCCTGTCGCGCCAGTGATGAGCGCCAGCAAATCCGCCTCCTTAGAGCGCGATCAGACCGCGCTGGGTGGCGCGCACCACGGCTTCGGTGCGGCTCTGCGCATGCAGCTTGCTCATGATCGCGTTGACATGATACTTGACTGTGTGCGGCGTGATGCCCAGCTGCTGCCCAATGGCGCGGTTCGTCAAGCCAGCCGCCAGCAGGTTCAGCACTTCTCTTTCTCGCGCCGTCAAGGGATTGGGCGCATCGACAGGCAGGTTCGGCGCAGCGGCAGCCAGCAGGCGCGAAAAGTCCGGTGCCAGCGCGATCAAGCCAGCCATCAGCGTTTTGACCGCGGCCATGATGGCATCGGCAGCGCTGGTCCGCGGCAACAATGCGAAACAGGGGAAGCGTCTCGCAGCCAAGAGCGCCGCCGCCAGCGCCTCGTCGTCAGCGTGAGCCAGCAGCAGCAGGGGCAGGTCGCCATCGATTTCGTGCAGTTGCAAGATCGGTCCTTTCGCGTCCCAGCCCAGATCGACCAGCAGCATATCGGGAGACAGACGCTCGAGAGCATCCGCCAACTGCTCGCAAGAAACGCGCGCCAAGACATGACAGCCACCTTCTGCCAGCAGCGCCGCCAAGCCAGCCCGCGCCAGCAAATCGTCAGCAGCTACCAGCAAGCGTGGTTCCTGCGAATCGTGTTGCATAGGCAAAAGAGTAACAGAGCGATGCGCGCTGGGGCAGCCCAATAGGGCAATCGTATTAAAATGAAACCCTGCGCATAGAAATCGTCTCTAACGCTTTGCCACCGAGTTCACCGCGCGGAAAATACAAGGGCGACACAGAATGCCGCCCGATTATCGAATGGAGTTGCTGCCGGCGAGCAGCTCTAGCCGCAATCGCCCTCTGGTGAAACATACGCAGCGGATATCCAGCCCTGCGCGCCGTGATAATCCACCTTGAACCAGCTGTCCGTCCGCTCCAGCGCCGTCAGCGTCGCGCTATAAGGCACAGCGCCGATGACATCCCCGGCGGGGGCGGCGCGCAGGTTGAGAATGAATGTCGTCGTCACCATACAGCCACTCAGGCTCTGGTAGACTGGCGGAGTTGGGCTGGGCGCGGGCACGGGCGGACCATTGACCAGGGCGACCGTGCCAGCGCGGTCGATCGTCGCGCAGATCATGCCATTTTCGCCAAGAAAAGCCGGCAACTCCGAAACGGCTCGCGGCGCGGTGGCGGCATCCAGAAAGCGGAAAGAGCCGCTGCTGCCTTCGAAGCAGACTTGCGTATCGTGCAGCACCCAGCCCCAGACATCGACGCCATCGCGGAAGCCCAGGTCCAACACGGCTGCGTTGCCGATGCCGGCCGCGTTCACCTGCTGGCACTGCGTCAAATGCGTGATGTTGCTGACGCTGATATGCGAGGGCAGCGAAAGGCAAGTCGGAATAATCACCGCCGCCGGAGCCTGGTCATCTGACGCCGAAGCGACGCTGCTGGAACTGCTTGATTCTTCATCGCTCCCCGGCGGATCATCTCTTGGCGGCGGCGGTGGCGGCGGGGGATACCATTCATAAGCGCCGATGTCGCATTGACTGCCATAGGGCCGGTCCTTGTCGCGCTGGTCTTTCGCCACGCCAGACAGACAAGCGACGGCGTCGATGGCCGGGCTGCCGGTTTGCAGGATGTAGAATGGCGGATGGCCACTCGCGCTGGCAGCCAGCTTGGGATCGGCTGTGCTGAAGGTCGTCCCGCCACCGGTGCATGTTGAAACGCCGATGATATTGCCGACGTTTGTATTCAAGGCGGAGCGAGGATTGGGTACATTGCGTCCGCAATCCGCGCTCGTGCCGAAAGTCGCTGTATTGCCCCAGATGATATTGTTGTGCAGATGCTCTTCTCCCAGAATGCTATAGAAGCCGCCGCCCTGGTTGGCTCTGTTGCCGGTAATCGTATTGTGTCTGAGACGGGTGTGGTGTTGGTTAGTTGTGGATATGGCGAACACGCCGCCATGCGCACCCGCGGAATTGTTGTAGAAGGTGCTGTTCGTGACGGTTAAGGTCCCGGCATTCCAAAAGACGCCCCCGTTACGAGTCGCCGTATTGTCGTAAAACGCGCTGCGGTTGATGCTAAGGCTGCCCCCGGAGGTAAAGCTTATTGCACCGCCATCGCGGGCGCTGTTGCCATGAAAAACGCTGTCGTTGACGGTAATGGTGTTGTTGCCAGCATAGGATTGGAGGGCGCCGCCGCGTTGGTTGCTGCCTGGACTGCCCCCGGTCATAACGACATTGTTCAGGGTGAACGTTATATTGCCCCCCCCCCAAGTTAAACAGGCGATAGCCGCCGTTGCCGCTGATGGTATGTCCATTGCCTTCAATGGTGATGTTGGTGGTGACGTACGAGTTGTAGAATCCGAACTCGGAGCCGGGGTTTACATCCTTGGTGAGGATGATGGTGTCGGCGCCGCTGCCGGCCGTGCAGCCGCCTCGCGACGCGTCCTGGATTGCCGAGTTCAAGGCGCTGTGAAAGCCGCAGGTATCGTTGACCTCGATGTCGTCGGCGAGGGCAGGCAGCGCGGACAGCAGCAAAACCAGCGCGACAAAAATGGATTTGAGGAGAAGGGGGGAGGGAAAATCAAGTAAGGCAGTATTATTACTGGATATTACGGGGGGGGGGGGGGGGATAGCATCTAGTGGATGCC
>DAOUJB010000132.1:0-2002 GCA_034423155.1 Anaerolineae bacterium
CGCATGACGGTTTGCAACATGTCCATCGAAGGCGGCGCGCGTGCCGGCATGGTCGCGCCCGATGATACGACCTTTGAATATATGCACGGGCGGCAGCATGCCCCCAGCGGCGCGGATTGGGATGCGGCAATCGCGAATTGGCGGACGCTGCCAACGGACGACGGCGCCCAATTTGACCAGGAAATCACGCTGAGCGCCGATGAGTTGATCCCCATGATCACCTACGGCACAAATCCCGGCATGGGCATGCCCATAGATGGTGCTGTGCCCGCCCCGGCCGATGAGACCGATATCAACAAGAAAACCGCGCTGGACAAAGCGCTGGCGTATATGGACTTGTCGCCCGGGCAGCGGCTGCTGGGCAAGGCGATTGATGTCGTCTTCATCGGCAGCTGCACCAACTCGCGCATTACAGACTTGCGGCAGGCGGCCAGCTTCATCGCTGGGCGCAAGGTCGCCGACTCGGTGCGCATGATGGTCGTGCCGGGCTCGCAGCAAGTCAAAAAGCAGGCGGAAAGCGAAGGGCTGGACGAAATTTTCCGGGCAGCAGGGGCGGAATGGCGCGAGGCTGGTTGTTCCATGTGTATCGCGATGAACGGCGACCAGCTGCAGCCGGGGCAATACGCTGTTTCCACCAGCAACCGCAACTTCGAAGGCCGCCAGGGCAAGGGCGGACGCACCTTCTTGGCAAGCCCGCTCACAGCGGCGGCATCGGCTGTATCTGGCGTGGTTGCCGACCCGCGCGTCATGCTGGCGAATTAGGAGGGGAAGATGGAGAAGCTACGGCACATCAGCGGCAGCATCGTGGGCATGCCTGTCAACGATATCGACACGGACCAGATCATCCCGGCGCGCTTTTTGAAAGTCACCGACAAAGCCGGCTTGGGCAAAGCGGCCTTCTGCGATTGGCGTTATCTGGAAGACGGCGAGACGCCCAACCCCGACTTCATCCTCAATCAGCCGCAGTACGCCGGCGCATCGGTCTTGGTGGCTGGCAACAACTTCGGCTGTGGCAGCTCGCGAGAGCATGCGCCTTGGGCTTTGCTGGGCGCGGGCTTCAAGGCGGTGATCAGCACCGACTTCGCCGATATCTTCCGCAACAACGCGCTCAAGAACGGCTTGTTGCCCATCGTCGTCGATCGCGACACCCAGCAGCAGCTGTTCAGCCTGGCGGACGAAGACCCGGGCACGACAGTCAGCGTCGATGTCGAAGCGCAGGCGCTGACATTGCCCGATGGCCGCCGCGTCAACTTCCCGCTGGATGGATTCTCAAAGCATTGCCTGCTGCAGGGCGTCGACCAGCTCGGTTATCTGTTGGCGCTGGAAGACGATGTCCACGCATACGAGGCGAGCAATCCTCAGCGCGTGACGACCACAGCCTGAAGCGCGATGTAGGAAGGGCGCAGCCATGCAGAAAGTCGCAATTTATGATACGACCCTGCGCGACGGCAGCCAGCGCGAGGGCATTTCATTCTCCTTGGCTGACAAGCTGCATATCACGCGCCTGCTGGATGAACTCGGCGTCGACTTTATTGAAGGCGGCTGGCCCGGCTCCAATCCCAAAGACGCCGCTTATTTTGACCAGGTGAGCGCGATCGATCTGGCGCACGCCAAAATCGCCGCATTTGGCTCGACGCGGCGCAAGGGCATCGCGCCAGAAGACGACGCCAACATTCGCGCGCTGGTGGCTGCCGATACGCCGGTGGTCACAGTGGTCGGCAAGACATCCATGCTGCATGTGACCGATGTCTTGCAGACCACGGCGGACGAAAACCTGCGCATGATCGAAGACAGCCTGGCATTTTTGAAGTCGCTGGGCAAAGAAGTCATCTACGATGCCGAGCATTTTTTTGACGGCGCAAAACTAGATATGGAATATGGATACGACACGCTGGCGGCTGCGGCGGCTGGCGGCGCCGATGTCATCGTGCTCTGCGATACCAACGGCGGCTCGATGCCCTGGGAAACCGCGGAGTTCTTTTTGCGCGCGCGGGAACTTTTC
>DAOUJB010000133.1:0-2731 GCA_034423155.1 Anaerolineae bacterium
ATGGCGGCCGGCTTGAGCTTCGCGATGATGGCGCTGGGCGGCGGCTTGCTGCTGACGCTATTCGCCTTCCGCGATCTGTTTTTGATGGGCGCCATGCTTTCGCTGGCGGGCACTCTGTTCTTCTGGCTCTATGTCTTCGTAAGCAAACCAAAGCGAAAGCTCCAGCCAGTGCTCTAGCGCCAACACGAAGAGAGCAACGCTTTTCCGCAGAGTCCAATGGTCCTTGTCGTTTGAACGGTGGGCCACAGCGTCCGAGTCTCTCGACGCCCGCCTATGTTTGTTGTCGCTAGCTGACAAGCGATTTTTCAGCCGCTGCCAGGAGGGCGATGACCTCGCCTCGGTCGGTCTCGTCTTCAAAAGGCGACCGCGCCAATTCCAGCGGCGTGCGGCCTTTTTCGCTTTCGCGCGCGCTCAAGTCCGCGCCCCGTTCCACAAGAACCCGCGGCACAGCCGTCAGCAATCGGTAAACGCCGCTGGCCTGCGCCGCCTCGCTCAGGTCTGGCAGCGGATCCAGAAATTGCCTGGGACCAAAACAGATGGCGAAGTGCAGAGGCGTATAGCCCTTGGCATCGCCGGCATTCACATCTGCGCCCTCTTGCAGCAGCGCCTCCATCACTTCGATATGACCGCCCTGCGCTGCCAGATGCAGCGGACTCAAGCCGATACCCAAGGCGTGATCGGGGGCGGTGGCGGCCTGCGCGAGCCCGCCATCTTCGGCAAGCAGAGCGCGCAATCGTGCCAGGTCTCCCATGACGCTCGCCCAGAAGATATCGACCGACCAGCCCAGATGCCGCAGGAGATGCCGAGTTGCCGCGTAGTTACGGCGATAGGCGATATCACGCAGCGGCGTCGTCCGCCCATATTTGCCCGTCCGTTCATAAGCGCGCAGCGGATCGGCGCCATAATCCAGATAGAACTGAATCGTTTCCACATCGCGACAGAAGGAAAGCAGCGTGCTGGGACCGGGACCAATCTCGTTCACCAGCGCCGGCTTTTCATCCAGCCGTTGCTTGACCCCCGCCATATCGCCCAGCCAGGCGCAAGCCCAGACATCTAGCTCTGCGCCCCGCTCCAGCAGAAAGTCGACCATACCCAGCGCGGCGTATTCTGGCATGAAGTCGGCCAGGTCGATGGCGTGAATCAAGGCGTTGAACAGGTACTTGTCATCGCGCGCGTTGATGTCCGCGCCGTGCGCCAAGAGCAGGTCGACGATATCTTTTCGCCCGTGCATCACAGCGACATGCAGCGCCAGGGCGTCCGAGCCCCAAAGCGATGTGCGCACATGCCCGCTGGCGTTGGCCAAGCTGCTGTCTTCGCCGAGCAAAGAACTGACGGCGGCGCTGTCGCCTGTTTTGGTGGCGGAAAACAAGCGCATGACCTTTTCGATAAATTGACCATCTCGCGATGGGCGCTGCGTCGATAATTCGCTCAAAATCGTCAGCCTTTCTTTCATTGATTTGCGCGCGTGATACAAGCGCGATTTGACTGTGCCTAGCGGGACTTCCAAAAACGCCGCGATCTCATGCAGCCGAAAGTCGTTCATGTAGTGCAACAAGATGACTGTGCGCTGTGCCTCGGGCAAGGCTTGCAACGCATCTGCGATCGTGTCAGCCAGCGAGGCGCGCTCTGTTCCATCGTCTACGGCAAACTCGGCGACTTGTTCGAGCGAGACCAGTTGTGGCTGCTTCACCCGCAAACGCCGCTGCGCCTGCGTATGCACGATCTGTCTGAACCAGCCGGGGAAAGCCGCCGCATCGCGCAAGTTGACCAAGCCAACCCAGGCCGCGATGAAAGCCTCTTGCGCCGCGTCTTCCGCTTCTTGCCAATCGCCCAATGCGACGTAGGCATAGCCCACCGCCATATCCTGAAAGCGCCTCACCACTTCTTCGAAGGCGTCACTGTCTCCTTTGCGGGAGGCCATGACCAGCCCGCTCAAATCTCCCATATGCGCTCCTATCTATATGCTTACACTAGAAAGAGCCAGTTTGGCGCGGGAAGGTTCAATCGATTCGCCTCTGCGCTGGTCAGAGTTCTGCATGTCAGATGCCGCGCTTCGGCATTAGAATGCACTGTAGAGTTCAACTTTCGAGAATGACAGACCAATGAATAACTTCAGCGAGAAAGTCAACTTCATCTGGTCCATCGCCGACCTCATCCGCGATTCCTTCAAGCGCGGCAAGTACCAAGATGTGATTTTGCCTTTCACCGTGCTGCGCCGCATCGACAGCGTATTGGCGCCGACCAAGCAAGATGTTCTCGCTACCCTGGCTGAAATCGGCGATCAAGTCGAGGACATCGACGATCTTCTTTTTCTCAAGTCGGGCTTCGCATTCTATAACAAATCGCTTTATGACTTTGATCTGCTCCTCGGCGACGCGCCACAACTGGCGGGCAACCTGCGCAACTACATCGCCGGCTTCAGCGACAATATGCGCGAAGTCATCGAGCGCTTCGACTTCGATAATACGATAAAAAAGCTGGATGAAGCGAACCTGCTTTATCTAGTCATGGAGCGTTTCAAGAACATCGACCTGCATCCCGATTCCGTCAGCAATGCCGAGATGGGTTTGATCTTTGAAGAACTCATTCGCAAGTTCAACGAAGCCAGCAACGAGAACCCCGGCGAGCACTTCACCCCGCGCGAGGTCATTCGCCTCATGGTCGAGCTGCTGACGGCGCAGGACGTCGTCGAACTCCAGCGCGCCGGCAAAGCGGTGCACATCTACGACCC
>DAOUJB010000134.1:0-12214 GCA_034423155.1 Anaerolineae bacterium
GCATCAGCCAGCGCGCCGATCAACAGGCGGATGGAGCGCATGGCGTCATCGTTGGCGGGCAGGATATGGTCGACCAGGTCGGGATTGGCATTGGTATCGACCAGCGCCAGCACTGGAATTTTGAGGATGTTAGCTTCTTTGACCGCCGTGTGCTCGCGTTCGGCATCGACGACGATCAGCAATTCGGGCGTGCTCTTCATCTCGCGGATGCCACCCAGGCGCAATTGCAGCTTGGCGATTTTGCGCTCCAAGACCAAGCCTTCTTTCTTGGTCAGGCGGTCAAATTCGCCGGCATCGCGCCGCTTTTCCAGTTGCTTTAACGTGTCGATGCGGCTGCGGATGGTCTTCCAATTGGTCAAAGTGCCGCCCAGCCAGCGATAATTGATATAGGGCATGCCACAGCGAGCGGCTTCGCGCTGGACGATCTCCTGCGCCTGGCGTTTTGTGCCGACAAAAAGCACGCTGCCACCGCCGGCGATCAGATTGGCGATCATGTCGTGAAAGCTGTGCAGGTTCTTGAGCGTGATCTGCAAGTCGATGATGTGAATCCCGTTGCGCTGCGTGAAGATGAACTCGTCCATCTTGGGATTCCACTTGTTGGTGCGATGCCCGAAGTGCACGCCGGTTTCGAGCAAGGTTCGCATTCGTACTGCTGAAGGCATGGTGAAGATACTCCTGTCGGTGGTGTTTTAGGCTCGCACATCATTCATCCTCCGGTGCAAATCCGCCATTTGCGGACAACACCCACCGAGAGTCCTGATGTGTGGGATTTGTTGGCGAACAACGCCGCGCGGCAGTGTAGCAGATGGGGCTATGGGCGGCAATGCCCTGTTTTACGCGACTCAACCCAGGCACTGCGCCAGCGCATCGACAAATGCCGCGTTCATATCTCGCGTGCCCAGGCTGACGCGCAGGCAATAGGGCAGCCCGATTCGTGTTTGCGGACGCAGCAAAAATCCGCGCTCCAGCAGCTTTTGGTTGAGATCGTCGGCGGGCATATTCGTCTGGAACATCACGAAGTTGGCGGCCGGCTTCCAATAGCGGATATCCAGTTGGTCGAGCTGCTCGCACAGCCAGCGCGCTTCGCCCTGCAAGAACGCCACCGCGCGCCGCAGATGCGCCTGGTCTTGGCAGGCGGCGATGCCAGCTGCCAGCGCGATCTTGTCCTGATGAAATCCGCGGTGCAAGCCGGCGATATAGTCGGCGATTGCTGGCTTGGCGATGCCATAACCCAGACGCAGGCCCGCCAGGGCATAGGCTTTGGAGAAGCTGTGCACGATGACGAGATTCGCTCCGTCCAGCACATACTGCAGCGAGTCGGGATAAGCCGCATCCGCCACAAAATGGTGATAAACTTCGTCCGCCACCACCAGTACATGATCTGGCAAGCCGCTCATCAACTCGTGCATGGCTTCGGCGGCGATGACTGTGCCGGTCGGGTTGTTGGGATTGCAGACTACTATCAAGCGCGTCTTGTTCGTCACGGCCGCCAACACAGCCCGCGGGCGATAGCGCCAGGTCTCGGCTTCCAGCGGCACATCGATCACGCGCGCGCCCAAGGGCAGGGCAACTTTTTGGTAGGCACCGCTGAAGGTGGGCGAGGACAAGATCAGCTCATCGCCAGGCCGCAAGAAGGCCCGCGCGATCAACTCCAGCGCTTCGAAGCCACTGCAGCCGGTGAAGATATGCTGCGCTGTCAATCCTCGCCCGATACAAGCGACGATGGCGCGTCGCAATCCGATATCCGACCAGGCCGGATAGCTATTCAGCTCGGGTGCGGCTTTGGCGATCGCTTCTGTCACGCGCGGCGACGGACCCAGCGGATTCTCGTTGTTAGCCATTTGGTAGACGCGCTCCACGCCGTACTGCTGGCGGATATCGGGCGCAATATCGCGTTCGCGCGCGCGCGTATAAGGTTCGATGTGCGGATTGAACCGGGGGGAATCGAGTCGCAAAGTTGAATTCTCCAATCGATGGCAGCCGGCTCGGGCCTGGTTTGTCAGCGGCGGTTGTCGCGCAGCATCGAGGCGCATTCTTTCTGGCTGAAGCCAAACTTGGCATAGAAGGGCGTTAGTTCAACATCACAATCCAGCATGACCTGCTCAATATGTTCCAGCCGTTTTAGCAGCGTGTCCAGCATGTGCGAAGCGATGCCGCGTCCGCGATAGTCGCTGTCCACAACCACATCGTCAATTAGCGCGCGGTAGCGGTCATCTGTGATGACTCGCGCGAAGGCGATCAGCCGCTCTTCGTCCCAGACGCCCAGGGTCAACTGGCTGTGGTCGAGCAGGTACTGGATATCGAGCGGGTCGCGCGATTGCGCCCAATCGGTTTGTTGCAGTAGCCGATGCAAATCTTCGGGATTGATCGGCTCGCCAAACGAATAGATGTAGCGTGCCGGCATATTTGGCTCCTTTTGTACTTTGCGGCGCTGATGTCCGATTATCATAACGCAAGCGGACATGTCTCGCGCAAGCTGTTCGCGACATTTTCGCCATTCGCGGGCAGGTGCTACAATGCCCCTGGGCAATACGCGGTGAGAAGGATTGTGGCTGCTTATCGTTGGAATTCGTTCATCCAGTTCTTGTGTGAGATTTACCAGACACCTGCGCATGGCCGACAAGCGTTGGCTGATGAGCTGCTGCAGAGCCCGGGCGGCTTCCCCTGGGTCGAGCGCAACAAAGCGACTTTCGTCTTCGACTCGCCCAGCGCCCAAAATGTCGCGCTGAATATCGACATCGTCAATCGCGACCCGCCATTTGAAACGATGATCCGCCTCGACGACACCAACCTGTGGTACTTCCAGCGCCACTTTGAGCGGGATGCGCTGGTCGATTATATGTTCGCTGTCGATGACCCCGGCACGCCGCTCGCGCACGAGCTCGACCTGATGCAGCGCGTTGGCCGGCACTGGCAAGCCGACCCGCTGAATGCGCAGTCCATCCAGGCGCAGTCGGTGGACACATCCATCTTGCAGATGCCGCGGGCGCGGCCTGTTCCCAACTGGCGGTCGATGTCCGGCGTGCCGCGTGGACGCATCTATCGCCACCGCTTCAGCTCGACCCAGCTCAACTTCAGCCAACGCAGCCTGTGGGTCTATACGCCGCCGGATTATGACCCAGCCGAAACCAAGAGCTATCGCCTGTTAATCTTGCTGGATGGGGGCTGGGCGATGAACGCGTTGGAAGTGCCGTATATCGCCGATGCGCTGATCAAGCACGGACGCATGCAGCCTATCATCATCGCCATGCTGGCCAGCGGTTCGCAGTCCGAGCGCCTGGACGAATATATCGGCAACGACAAGCACTATGCCATGCTGGCGGCGGAGCTGCTGCCATTCTTGCAAGCCGAGCATCGCATTCAGCCGCTCAATCTGGGCTTGGGCGGAGTCGGCGAAAGCGCGCTGGCTGCGGCGCACGCGGCTTTGAAGAACCCGGCCATCTTCGAGCATCTCATCATGATTTCCCCGCCGCTGGGCAGCCGCAGCGCAGTGCATTTGCTGAGTGATTATGTCCAGCGCTTTCGAGACCTGCCCATCTTGCCCAACCGCATCTTCCACTCGGTCGGACGCTACGAGCATGATATGCGCTATGTGCAGCCGGCGCTGGCGCTGCGTGGCATCTTGGAACGGCGCATGCTGCACGACCCCGACCTGGCTTATCGCTTCGTAGAGCTGGGCAGCGGGCACAGCCTGGCCGCTTTCAAGAGCGTCATGCCCGAGGCGCTGGCGCACGCCTTCCCGGCAGGCAGATGATCATGGGAACGCTGTATATCGTGCCGACGCCGATCGGCAATCTCGAAGATATGACCCTGCGCGGCTTGCGGATCCTGCGCGAGGTTGCGTTGATCGCCGCCGAAGATACGCGCACTTCTCGCGTATTGCTGCGCCACTTCGAGATCGACACGCCCATGACCAGTTATCACGAGCACAACAAGCTGTCCAAGCTGGATAAGCTGTTTGCGGCACTGGACTCTGGCGATGTCGCGCTGATATCCGATGCCGGCACGCCGGGCATTTCCGACCCCGGCTGGGAGCTCATCCAATCAGCCATCGAGCGCGATTACCCGGTCGTGCCTTTGCCAGGCGCCTGCGCCTTGACGACAGCGCTGGTCGGGGCGGGGTTGCCTACCGACCGCTTTTTGTATGTGGGCTTCTTGCCGCGCAAACCAGCTGCGCTGCGCGACCTGCTGCACAATTTGAAAGATCGGCGCGAAACGCTGGTCGCCTACGAAAGCCCCTATCGGCTGGGCGCTGCCCTGGGTTCAATCGTCGAGACCCTGGGTGCAGATCGGCGCGTCTGCGTGGCTCGCGAAATTAGCAAGAAGTTCGAGCAGTTCTATCGTGGCACAGCGGCTGAACTCCAGCAGCTATTCGCAGAAGAATCGCCGCGTGGCGAAGTGACTCTGGTGATCGCCGGGGCAGAAGCGAGCCAGAGCGACTGGTCGCGGCAGCAGGTCGAGGCAGAGCTGACGGAGCGGCTGGCGGCGGGAGAGTCTTTGTCCAGGGCAGCGCGCCATGTCGCCGGGCTGGCTGGCTGGAAGAAAAGCGCAGTCTATCAACTGGGCATTGTTCTGAAGAGCGACTAAGCAGGTCCCATTTCCAGGCGCGAGATATCCACATCAATAGCGTCTTCGCCAAGCCGCGCTTTTAACTGCTGCCACTGGTCGGCGCGCACCACGCAAGCCATCGGTCCCAGTCGCGCGCCCAGATAGCGGCGATAAGCGGGAAACGCGAAGATCTTGTCCATTTCTTCTGGCGATGTCGTGCGCAGAACAATGTGCGTCTCCAGGCTCACGCTGGTTCTGGCACCCCCTCCCCAATCGCGCAGCAGCTTGATGATCGGCAGCGGCGGCGGAGTTCCCGCAAGCTGCTTGGTGATGAAAGCGTGGATCTGCTGCCGGCTGATGCCTTGCGCCTCTGCCCGCTCTATGCTCTCGCCATCAATCAGGTAGATGTAGGGATCGGCAGCGAGCATACAACGGGCGAAGCGCGCCAGCTGAAAACGCTCGAAGCGATTCGTCCGCCGCGATACCAGCAGCGCGCCATCGTCGCGAGCGCTGAAGGGCGTGGGTTGCTCGGTCATGGGGGGCCATTCGCTGTTGCCTAGGAAAGCGCGACCATAAGCGGTCAGCCGCAGCAGATCTTCGCCGATATCCACCAGTCCCAGCCAGTGCATAGGTCCGGCGACCAGGTATTCGATCAAAGCGCCTTCCACCGCATCCCAACTTTCAAATCCCCGCAAGAATTCGCCCTCGTCGTTGCGGATATACCAGCTGTCATAGTCGCCATCGGGCCTCTGAAAGTCGGGTTGGGTGCCCTTGATCAATTCGATCAACTCGCTGAGCGATACCCAGCCAGCCGCGGGCAGCAGGTCGGCCAGCAAACCCATGACGGCATTTCGCGCCGCCGCGGCATCATAGGCCCAACCAGAGTCGTCGGGCAACAAGCCTTCAATATGCCACATGTCGCGCCAGCTTTGGCTCTTGCGCCAGGCCTGCGCCAGCGACCGCACTTGCGATGCGCGCGTGGCAGACAGCCAATTGCGCGCTTCCTGGCGGCGGGGCAGGGCTTTGCCGTCTTCTATTTCGATCAGATTCGCGCTGCTGCCGATTCCCAGCAGAAAGGACAAACGGCTGGCTGTATCGCCCAACAAAACAGGCCTGATCTGCGCCAGGCTGTCGGGATGAAATTGCGCGCCTTGCACAGCCACTCTGCCCGCTTGCAAGATCGCCAGCAGGCTGGTCATGTCATCGACGATGGTGGTATCAGCCCGCTGAAAAGCATCGGCTGGCAGCGAGTCGATGACTTCCAGCGTCAGCAAGTCACTCGTCTGCGAGGGGTCGGCCGCGCTCAGGCTGCCATAACTGGTCTTGTGCAGCGGCAGGCGCGCCACCAGGTCATCGGGCACATAGACGAAACTGACGATGTTGCCGGCGTCTTTGTCGTGCGCCTCGCCGATCAATCCGCGGTAATACAGCGCCTCGGCGATGCTCTCGGATTCAATATGCGGTCGCAGCCGGGCGATTTGCGCTCTGCCCAGTTTGCGGATTTTGCCGTTGCCCGTATGCGCGAACAAACTGCTGGTCATCCTGCCCTGCGCGCTGCCGGCCAGGGTGCGCAACGCGCCTTGCCAGCGTTCGTCCAGCTTGTCCCAGACTGCTTGAACCGCTTCTGCGTCCTGCATGTGCGCATGCAGCGCTTCGATCAACTCTTCATCGTTGAATCGCTTGGCATCGACGCCCCAGACATCGGCCAAGGCCGGCAGCATGCCCGGGTCATAATCGTGCAGAGTCGCCAGCTGGTTTTTCATCGCCGAGCTTTCCCCTCGCCCACCAGCGCGGCAACCAGATCAAAGTGATAAGCCGAAGGGCCGCTGTCGGACGCACTGTAAACGATGCGCGTTGTCGCCTGACAGGTCGGGCAGGCGAAATCGAGGCGGTTGCCTGCGTCTAGCCGGGGCGTCAGGTCATCGAGGACTCGTTGCACGCTGCGCTTGAAAGGGCTGCCGCCAGCCGCCTCATAGAAGCTGCGCCAACGAAAACGGATGCGATGCCCACAGCGCGGACAGCCATAAATGCAACTGCCGCCGACGCGATTCGCAAAATCCTCGCCTTGCAGCAAGCCACGGAAGACCGAGCGCGCCTCAAAATATTCGATGACGCCACGCCGCATTTTCATGGGTGTGAGTGTAACATATTCCGCGCTTGCAACAGGCTTAGTCCAGCAGCAGCTTGCCCGCGCCGATATAGACGCATTCGCCGCCGACCGCCACTTCGGCGATCTTTCCGCGCCTTCGTGCAACTTTCACCTTGATCAAACTGGGGCGACCCATCTCGAAGCCCTGCTCGACCAGCATGTCCTCGGTCTCTGCCAGCCCATACCGCAGCAGGTATGCGCCCAGCGGACCACTGGCGGAGCCGGTCGCCGCATCTTCTGCTATGCCCAAGCCCAGCGCAAACATGCGGCTGTGCGCGGACGACTCGGGCAGGCTTGTTTCGGTTGTCGTCGCCAAGATCTGCGGCGCGCTGGATTCGGCAAAGTGCTCGCGCCAGACCTCAAGTCGCAGGCTGATGCGCGACATGGCGTCCAATCCCGTCAGCGGCACGAACAAGAAAGGCAGCCCGCTGCTAACCGCCTGGATGGGCGCGCGCTTGGATAGGTCCGCTGTGGTCAGCGACAGCATCTTCGCCACCAGCGCCCGATCGTCCACGATAGCGCCGAACTGAGGAATGGGTTGCTGCATCCAGGTTTCGCGCGGAGATCCGCTCTCGTCTCGCAGGATGGTCACGCCGATGGGACCAACGCCCTCTTCAAAGACGATGCGCTCGCCACTTGCCATGCCCAGCTTGGCCAGCAGCCAGGCGCTGCCAACTGTCGGATGACCTGCCATGGGCAATTCCGCAGCCGGCGTAAAGATGCGCAGGCGGAAGTCCCTGTCTGCAGCGGCGGTGGGCAGCACAAATGTCGTTTCGCTCAGATTCAGCTCATTGGCGATTTTCTGCATGATGCTGGCGGACAAATCGGCAGGTGGCGCGGGAAAGACCGCCAGTTGGTTGCCGCCGAATGGCTGGTTGGTGAAAACATCCAACAGGTGATAATCGAGCTGCATGCCGCGCCTCCACAGATTGGCGCTCTGGTTTGTGTCCTGCGCGCCGGGTGCGGTTACAATACCAGACAATTCTGCAGATTTGCGATTGGCAAGCTGCGTCATCGCGATGAGACAAGGGGGAGACGATGCATCCAGGTGTGCTGGATAAACTGCGACAATACGACACCGCCACGATCTGCAATGTCATCGAGCTGTTTGAAGTGCGACCGCGTAACCGCGGCTTCATGGGCAAGCGTGTCAAAGCTGGCTTCCCCGAACTGCCGCCCATGGTTGGCTTTGCATCAACCGCCACCTGCCGCACTTTCACCGAGCCGCCCGACCGCCAGCTGCCGATCGTGCCCGACCTGATCAGCCGCTGGGGCGAGCTGGCTGGACCGGCGGTGGTCGTCATGCAAAATCTGGATACGAATGGCGCGGCGGCTATTTTCGGCGATGTGCTCTGCAATTCTTTTGCGGCATTTGGCGCGGCCGGGCTGGTCACCGATGGGCAGGGAAGAGACTTTGCTGGCATCGCGCCGCTGAACTTCCCCGTCTTTTGCGATGGCATCGTCTGCGCGCACGGCTACATGCACTTGCTGACCCTGCACGAAGCTGTGCAGGTGGGCGGGATTGTGGTGCAGCCCAACACCTTGCTGCATGGCGATGCCAACGGCGTCACCACCATCCCGGGCGAGATTGCGGCTGATGTGGCCGATGCCTGCGCAGAATATGCCGCGGCCGAAGCGGTGGTCATTGACGCGGCGCAAACCGGCACAGCCAGCCTGAACGATCTGCGCGCGGCTTATGCAGAAATGGCGGGGCGCATCGCCAAGCTCAATGCGCGTTTGCGGAAGAACTGAGGTGCGATATGAAATTGTATGTAACTGGCGGCACGGGACTAGTCGGCAGCAATGTGATCCGCCTGGCGCGGCAGCGCGGCATGGATATCGTCGCCTCGCAATATGGTCCCGAGCCAGAATGGCCGGTTGACTATGCGCTGGACCCGCTCGACCTGTCCGACCACGAAGCGATCCGCCGTTCGATATTGCAGCATGAACCCGATGCGGTGATTCATGCCGCGGCCATCCTCGATCATGAACTGATGTACCAGCGCCGCGAAATGTGCTGGTCGATGATGGTCGATGGCACGCGCGTGATGGGCGAAGCTTGCCGAGAAGTCGGCGCGCGCCTGGTTTTCGTGTCGTCCGACTGGGTCTTTGATGGCCGAGCCGGGCTGGTGGACGAAAGCTCTCCGCCCAATCCCGTCAATTATTATGGCGTGATGAAAGTTGTGGCCGAGCGCGACCTGCTGGCGATGGACGGGCTGGACGCCGCGGTGGGCAGGCTGGCCGGCATCTATGGGCTGAATTATGCGGCGCAGTCGCTGCAACGCAAAGACAACGGACTGGGATTCGACTTTTCGGTGTATGTGACCTACCGGCTGGCGGCGGGTCTGCCGGCTGCGGTGTGGACAGGTCCTAAAGTCAATGACGAGGCCAACCCGACATTGGCGTCCGATTGCGCCGATATGCTGCTGCGGCTGGCAGCGCATGACGGGCAGGGCATCTTCCATTGCTTCGGCAGCGAATGGATTGGGCGCATGGAGCTGGCTTATCGAATCGCCGATGCCTTCGATGCCGACCGCTCGCTCATCTATCCCATGCTCACGCCCGAAGCTGTGCTGGACGACGCGCTGCATATCGGCATCCCGTATCGCACGCGCGCCAAAACCGAACGCACCGCCACGGCCCTGGGCAGACGCGCCTGCAATGTGGACGAAGGCCTGGCTGCCTTCCGTCAGGAATGGGACGCCTTCTGGAGTTAGCTCGTGCCTTTGTGCATTGTTGATAAGGAATAGAGAGAGACTGCTCATGAAAACCGAAATCTGCTTGCTTGTGTTGCTGTTCGTGTTGGCAGCGCCCATGTACGCGCACGAGGAGGACTTGGGCAGCTTCAAGAACCCTGTTCCGCTTGGCGAGAGCGCAGTTGTTGGCGGCATGGTCATGCGCGTCGTCGACTTTGCCCGACCGCTAGACGATGCCAAAGCGATCTCGACTTATCCCAACCAAGAATCTGTCGAAGTCACCGTCGCTGTCCATTGCCAGACTGACCAGCAAGCCGATTGCCAACTCTATCCTGATGATTTTGCTGTGGCGGGCGAACTGGGCATTATCTATGAGAATGAGAGTATAGGGCAGCTCCAGCTCGGTCCCGGCGTAGACGCGCAGATCGTGGTAACGGCGTTGATCGATAGGGCGGATGCTTCCCTGCTGCTGCTGTATAGCCACTTTGGCGTGACGCCCTATACCTATCCGCTGGTATTCGCGACCCAACAGCGGCGCATCAGCCCGCACAGCATGGAAATTACAGCGGCTGTGGGTATGCTGGCGCGCGTGGGACCAAGCAGCGAGCTCGACTTCAGCGGCGTATTCGGACGCGGCGAGGCGCTGATGGCACAGGGTCGTAATGCCGATGGCAGCTGGCTGGAGATCGCCTTTGGCTGGATACCGGCCGAGCATGTAGACACAGCGGGCGATATCATGAGCCTGCCTGTCACTGGCTAGGCAACCGCAAGGCGCGCAGCATGACCAAACCCAATGTCGTTTTTCTGCTGACCGACCAGTGGCGTTTGCAAGCGCTGGGATATGCCGGCAACGCACAGGTTCAGACGCCCAACATCGACCGGCTGGCGGACGAGAGCATCAACTTTCCCAATGCCATATCCGGTTATTCCGTATGCTGTCCCTGGCGTGCCAGCTTTCTGACCGGGCAATATCCCTTGACGCATGGCGTGATCGTCAATGATGTGCCTGTCAGCAGCGACCCGGTTGGCTTGGGCGATGCCTTCAAGCGAGAAGGGTACCGCACCGCCTACATCGGCAAGTGGCATGTGGACGGGCGCGGACGCAGCAGCTACATTCCGCCAGAGCGCCGGCTGGGCTTTGAATATTTCAAGGCACTGGAATGCAGCCACGACTACAATCAGTCGGCTTATTACGCCGGCGATGATGACACGCTGCGTCATTGGGATGGCTACGATGTCTTCGCGCAGACAGTCGATGCGCAGCGCTACATCGAATCGCGGGCGGGCGAGGGGCCATTCATGCTGGTGCTCAGCTGGGGACCTCCGCACAACCCCTATGAAACAGCGCCGGAGCGATTCCGCGATTTGTACGATGCCGCCGCGATCACCTTGCGACCCAATGTGCCGGCGGAAATGGCAGCGCGCGCAGCGACATGGCTGGCTGGTTATTACGCCCATTGCAGCGCCATCGACCAGAGCGTAGGCGAGATCCTGCGGACGCTGGATGATTGCGGGCTGGCGGACGACACCGTGCTGGTGTTCGCCTCGGATCATGGCGATATGCTGGGTTCGCAAGGCACGGAACGCAAGCAAAAACCCTACGAAGAGTCGATTCGCGTGCCCTTTTTGCTGCGTTATCCAGCCAAATATGGTCGCCAGCCGCGCGAAACCAGCACCTTTTTGAACGCCCACGATATCATGCCGACCCTGCTGGGCGTCTGCGATCTGCCTATCCCCACCACAGTCGAAGGTTCGAATGTGTCGCCAGCGCTTATCGGCGAATCAACGCCAAGCGATTGCGCTCTGTTGGCCTGCTTTCACCCTTTCGGCGAATGGACGCGGGCTGTCGGCGGTCGTGAATATCGCGGCATCCGCACGGCGCGCTATACATACTGCCGCACGCTGGATGGTCCTTGGCTGCTCTTCGACAACGAGACCGATCCATTCCAACTGGACAACCTGGTCGATCGCTCCGACTGCGCCGAATTGCAAGCCGAACTCGAATCGCTGCTGCAACGCGAGCTGGCTGCGCTGGGCGACGAATTCCTGGGCGGCATGACCTACATCAATCGCTGGGGGTATCCGCTGGACGAGACGGGCACTGTGCCGTTCCGGGGCTGATAAGCCCTCAGCCACCCAGATAGGACTTGCTGCGATGGTAGATCAGCGGCGTTTGCATGTCATCGTCCAGCACATCGCCGATCTGGTAGCTATCGACTTGTTCTTGCGGCAAGATATTGCGCTGGCCGTTGAAGACGCTGCCATCGGGCATGTAGGCGCAGGTCATGGCGCGGCGCGAATGAGGCGTCATATTGGCGCCAGCGCCATGCGCCACCAAGCCGTTGTGAAATGAGCAACTGCCGGCTTTCATCTCGACCGCCACAGCGCTCAGCCCGCTCCATTGCGGATAGGCGTTGAACAGGTCGCTGATATTGCTGCCGATGCCGACATTGTCATAAGTCGCGGTTTTGTGTGTGCCGGGCAAAAAGTAGAGGCAGCCGTTGTCGCGAGTCACATCATCCAGCGCCACCCAGATGCTAATGGCAGCGCGCGAATAGAATGACCAATAGGGGTTGTCGAGGTGCCAGGCGGTCGGGTTGCCCCAGGCTGGTTTGATTAGCGCCTGGTCGTGCCAAATGCGGATGCCGTCAATATTGGCCAACTGCGCCGCCATCCTGCCCAGCCGCGCATCCAGCATCAACTCGCGCATGCCAGCGTGGTCGGTCCACAGATTGATGCGCTGGGCGAAGACGCGCGAATAATAATCGTCTTCTTCCAGCATGCTGCCGTCCGCCAGTTTGCGCAGCCCGCGATTGGCGAC
>DAOUJB010000135.1:0-4754 GCA_034423155.1 Anaerolineae bacterium
ACGCATATCATCGAGCAGTCGCGGCGCAAACCCAGCGTCTTCCAGCAATATGTGCGCAACCTGTTCGTCGCCATGAACAACGGCGGCGAAGTGCTGATGCAAGATATCCCCTACTTCAACGGCACGCTCTTCCAGGTGGTCACGGTCGAGGAGCTGTCGGCTGAGGCGCTGGACGGGCTGGCGAAGGCGGCGGCGCTGGACTGGTCGGATATCGAGCCGTCCATATTCGGCACGCTCTTTGAACGCAGCCTCGACCCCAGCAAACGCTCGCAGCTGGGCGCGCATTACACCTCGCGCGATGACATCCTGCTCATCGTCGAGCCGGTGCTGATGCAGCCGTTGCGCTACCACTGGGAAACCATCCAACTGAAAGCCGCCCCAATCCGCGAGCGGCATGACGGGGCGAAGACGGGCCGCGCCCGCACCAACGCGCGCAAGCAACTGTTGGCTCTGCGCGATGATATGCTAGGGCGCATCCGCAGCACGAAAGTGCTCGACCCCGCTTGTGGCAGCGGCAACTTCCTCTATGTGTCGCTGCAGCTGCTGATGGATATGGAAAAAGAAGTCATCCACCACGCGCTGTGGCGGAGCTTTCAACTGACGACGCCAGAAGTCCACCCGCGCCAGATGTACGGCATAGAGATCAACCCGATCGCCCATGCCCTGGCCAGCATCGTCGTCTGGATTGGTTACATCCAGTGGCGCAAGAACAATGGCTATGCGCAGGCATTCGCCGAGCCGATATTGGAAGAGCTGGCCGACAATATCGTGCGCAAGGATGCGATATTGCCGGCAGACCCCGACCAGGATGCGCGTAGGGGCGAGGCATTGACTCGCCCGCCAGGGGTGGACTGGCCCGCGGTGGATGTCATCGTCGGCAATCCGCCGTTTTTGGGTGGCAGCAAAATGCGCGGAGAATTAGGCGATGAATACTATGAACGACTGACAGACTTCTATTCGGGTCGATTGCCTGGCTTTGCTGACTTAGTCTGTTACTGGTTCGAGAAAGCGAGAGAGCAGATCGAAAGCGGAAAAGCCAAACGCGCGGGACTTTTGGCGACAAACTCAATCCGCGGCGGCGCAAATCGCGAAGTGCTGAAACGCATCAAAGACACGGGCGATATTTTCATGGCTTGGTCTGATCGCGAATGGATTTTGGATGGAGCCGCTGTGCGAGTGTCGATGGTCGGTTTTGACGACGGTACGCAGAGTGATAAGAGATTAGATGGTTCGACTGTAATAACCGTAAATCCAGACTTGACCAGTCAGGCGAACATTACTCAGGCAAGAATACTAAGCGCGAATGAAGGAATCTGCTTCATGGGACCATCTGCAAAAGGTCCTTTTGATATAGATGCCACATTCGCGGAGGATCTCATTCGTGCTGACGACAGGAATCGGTTGGTTGTGCGACCAGTTTGGAGTGCTACTGATATTGTGCGTATCAAGCGTAACAAGTGGACAATAGACTTTGCGCTTATGACAGAAGAAGAGGCAAAAGAGTTCTCCGCACCTTATACGTATCTGCTTGATGTAGCCTATCCGATACGATCCAAGAATAGGCGAAAGGCTTATGCTGAATATTGGTGGCGGTATGCCGAACCAAGACCCGGTATGCGCATTG
Source organism: Anaerolineae bacterium (assembly GCA_034423155.1). Taxonomy (GTDB): domain Bacteria; phylum Chloroflexota; class Anaerolineae; order Aggregatilineales; family Phototrophicaceae; genus UBA6055. Next base: position 1,625 of record DAOUJB010000135.1, read on the forward strand.
CTGTTGCCGGCAAGAGTAGGTTCATTGCCACTCCTGGTGTCGCCAAGCATCGCGTTTTCGCTTGGGCTACACAAGAAACTCTTTGCAATCAGGGAACGCTTGTGATCGCCCGCGACGACGACCACTTCTTCGGCGTCCTCCACTCCAAGCTGCACGAAGTCTGGTCGCTGCGCATGGGCACATGGCTCGGCAAAGGCAACGACCCCCGCTACACGCCCACCACCACATTCGAGACTTTCCCATTCCCCTGGTCGCCGGGCCACGAAGACGAATCCCACCCCGCGCATGCCGCCATCAGCGCCGCGGCCCGGCAGCTGCATGCAGAGCGTCAGGCTTGGCAGAATCCCCGCCCCCAAAATGAGGGTGGGGGTGATAGCGACCTCAAAGACCGCACGCTGACCAACCTCTACAACGCCCTGCAAGTCTGGCGCGGCGAAAGCGACATCAAGACGAAGCCCGCCGCCGCCGACTTCGCCCCGCGCCTGGATGAGCTGCACCGCGCGCTGGATCGTGCCGTATGTGATGCTTATGGCTGGGAATACGCTGTGCTGGATGACGAGGAAGAGATGCTGCGCAGGCTGCTGGCGTTGAATTTGGAAAGGGCGGAGTGATTTCGCCACAGAGGCGCAGAGGGTTTTTCTTGCGACTGGACATTTGTTGACACTTTTCGGGCTGTCGGGTAGGGTATGGATCGTTAGAAGGGGCTTGGAGAGCGCGAATGGACACCATCACGGTTAGCCTCACGCCAGATGGAGATTTCTTCGTATCACATTGCCTGGAATACGATATTGCCAGCCAGGGACGCAGCAGCGAAGAGGCGCTGGACAATATCGCCGAGGCGGTTTCGCTCTTCCTGGAAGTCGCGTCTCCAGACGAAATCGAGCGCCGGCTGGCTTTGAATCTGGGGCGTGGGCAGTTTAATTAGGAGTCGCTGCCGGGCTTCTCGTAGTTGAGGCCAAAATGGTCGGCGATGGCGACCAGGATGGCATGACATTCACGAAGCATATCTTTCCTCTCGCCAAGTTTCGCCTGGATATCGGGTAGAGGCTGAAATACTGGGTCTTGTTCGCTTTCATTTTTCAATCGTTGCAGTGTTTCAGCGAGACCATTGGTATTTACTGCTGGCGACTTGGCCATACCGCCGATAAGTTTTAGGATACTGGTCTGCGTTCTACGCAGAGACTCGATTTCCTTTTCCATGCGGTCAATACGACTACCTTCTGTATTCAACATTCTGTCTGCTCCTTCGCTCAATAGGCACGAAATTACTGGCTGTTGCATGATTCGTCAAGTTTTGCGCATGGCTGTTCGCCCGCAGGAAGTCCAATTGAGTAATGCAACGACATGAAGGAACGTCGTAGGGGCGACTCTTGAGTCGCCCACATGGCCAATGGCGATATAGTGGGCGAGACAAGCCTCGCCCCTACAGATTCTGCGCTTAGCCACCGTGAGGAGTTACGCGCCGCGCCTCGCTTGAAACAGGCGCGCAGGCAATGCTACAATCGGTGTCAAGCGGCAGGGCGGGGAGATTGTCATGGATGTAGACGCTTACAAGCTGGAGCATCGCCTTGAGGGCGAGTTTATCAAGTTGAAGTGGACACTGCAGCCGGGCTATGAGAATCCCTTGCTGCCACAATATCCCGAAGTCGAGATGGAATTCAAGTACACCGATGTCTCGCGGGATACTGTGATGGTGATGCTGCGGAAGATGCGAGTTCCCGCAATGATCTCTGATGCAATTATGAGTCGAATCGCCGACGCCGCCGCATAGCATGGCTTACCCGTACTTCATCCAGGAGCGGTTTTCACAGCGTTGGCAACATGGCTGGACGGTAGCGGAGCGACTGCTTGGCATAACGAGCCGCAGTTCGTCTCGAGCCTACCTGCCTGTTCACGGCGACTCGATGCTTGGTCAACTCGGCGACGACGAGCTGCTCAGTTATTTCATCTATACGCTAAGCAGTTGGTGGGAATATCCGCTAATCGACAGGATTAAACGCGGGCCGACCTGACAATAACTTCGCAATCCTGATGGACATAAATCCGGTGCCGGAGACCATGTATCGGCTCCAGCATCTGCGCCGTGCGCCACCAGAAACTCGTTATAAGGCAGGGTTGCAGGAGATGTTTCCCAACCTGGACTTAGCCGTAGCGGACGCAATGTATCGTCTTTTGCGGAATGGATTTGGGCACAATCTCTTCGGTCGAGAGCCCGGCAAAGTGATGTTTGACAATGACTTCGACTGTCCGCCAACGCTGGATGAAAACTCTGTGCTGCTTATCCCGCCGATAGAGTTGGCGCTGTCAATGGTGCATCACTTTCTTGCCATAATCCTTGAGTTAGTGACTTTCCCTCTGGGTGAAAACTGGCACATCTTTAGGACCTACATGACCGGCACGGCTTGACCAGTCCTTCGTGTCTTTTGTGATTAAGTCTGAAACCCCCGTGTTTCTGCGTCTCTGTGGCGGAAATAGCGCGCCTCGCTCTCGATGAACTCCACCATGCCCGCGATGCCGGGATTGGGCGGCGTGCTGCGCGGCATGTCATGCACTTGCACCATCACGATTCGCGGCGAATCGTCCAGCTCCAGTCGCACTTCGCCCACCTGCCCGGCGCGCACCTCGCCCAGCCACAGCGCCTTGCCATCCAGCCGCGTGAATTCGCCCGTCCGCAGGCAGATTTGCAGGCGATGCGCCGTTTTTCTAGGCTCCAGCGCGACCAGGATCTCGCCGCCCGGGGTCTGCCAGTCCTGCGCGGCATCGACCAAGCCCAGCGTGACCTGCCCCGCCAGTTTTTCGCGGCTTGCGGCATCCAGCGCGCCATCGACATTGGCGGCGTGATACCCCAGGCCATCCAGCGCCACCAGGCAAGAGCGTCCGCCGGTCGCGCGGCAATGCCAGACATGCTCGCTGCAGGCCCCGCCCGTATCCAGCAGCAGCCAGGTATCTGCGCGCTGCATCAGACGGCGCAGGAAGGTGTGCAGGCGCGGCAAAATCGCCAGGTCGCCGCGGATATGGCCGGTGTAGAGCAGGCTCAGCGATTGCGCCACACAGCCCGCCGCTTTTCGATGAAGGCGCGCATGCCTTCGACCTTGTCTTCGCTGCCGAAAGCGATGAGGAAGTTGCGCCG
>DAOUJB010000136.1:0-2632 GCA_034423155.1 Anaerolineae bacterium
CTGGATGTATCGATCCAGGCGCAAGTCGTCAACCTGATGGAAGAACTGCAAGACGAACTGAACCTGACCTACCTCTTCATCGCCCACGACTTGAGCATGGTGCGGCATATTTGTGACCGCGTGGCTGTCATGTACCTGGGCAAAATCGTTGAGCTGGGTCCCGTCGACGCCGTCTATGACAATCCGCAGCATCCCTACACGCAAGCGCTGCTTTCGGCTGTGCCCGTGCCCGACCCGGGGGTCGAAGAGAGCCGCCAGCGCATCATCATCAGCGGCGACTTGCCCAGCCCGGCGACTCCACCGACCGGCTGCAACTTCAACACGCGCTGCCCGGTGGCTTTTGACCTCTGCTACCAAGAGCCCGATCCGCCGTTGATCGAGGTGCTGCCCAACCACTTCGTGAGCTGTCATCGGGTGACATAGGCGATGCAGAGTCGTCGTATGACGATTATTGGCGCATACTTGGGATCGCGTATCTGGCAAAACTGGAATCCCGAACAAGCGGAAGCCGAACTCGGTCGCTACAAACGCTTTGGGATCAACACAATTTTTGCGGAAGCCGATCGTTATCGCCCCGATATCATTCAAATCGCGCATGATAATGACTTTCGCTTTGTCGGCGGTTTGACCTGCTTTAACGACAACGAGGCATTGGCGCATAATCCCGGGCTTCATCCCGTCTGCCGGGACGGGCGGCGGCGTCCGCAGATGAACTGGTATATTGGCCTCAGCCCAACTTGCCAAACCTATGCTCAGTCGCGCCTTCATGTTCTCAAGCAAATGGCGAAAACATATAAACTGGACGGAATCTGGCTGGATTTCATTCGCTGGCCCCTGCATTGGGAACAAGAATTGCGGGATGATACGCCCGCCCCACTCGAAGCAAGTTTCGATCCGCATACTCTCGGATGCTTCGCTGATTACGCCGATATTGATATTCCGACTGGCACGACGAAGCAGCAAGCTGATTGGATCCTGCAAACGCATAGAGACGAGTGGATTGATTTCAAGTGCTGGATCATCACTGACTTTGTCGCGCAGGCTAAACGGATTGTCAATGCGGATTTGTCTGGCAAACCTTTAGGCTTGGACATCGTGCCTGCCAAATCGCCGCAGCGAGAACATCTGCTGGGTCAACGATTAAGCGCATTGGCCTCGCATGCCGACTACTTCTCGCCAATGCTGTATCATCATGCCTTGGGTTTTTCGCTGGACTGGCTGACTGAAATGCTGGATGAAATGGCAACGGAGACAGAGAAGCCGCTCGTTCCATTTATACAGGTTGATCCATTCTCCAAAAATGGTGAAGCATTCTCGCCAAGAGAGTGGGAAGAGATTTTGAGCGCGGCTCTGTCACACGGCAGAACCACAGGCGTGATCGCCTTTACCGCGAATATGCTTCATGCGCATGGACGAGGGCGCTCACTAGGAGATTTGCTGCGAACCTGACCGTCATGCGCATTAGGTCAGGCCCGCTGCGCAATCGTCGCCGCCCCATCCACGATCGCCACGAACTCATCGGCGTTGAGCGTCTCTTGCTCGATCAGCACCGCCACCAGCTCTTCCATTTTCTCGCGCCGCGCGGTCAGCAGATCTTTCGCGCGTTGGTAAGCCTGCTGCAAGATGCGCTTCACCTCGTCGTCAATCTGCTGGGCATAATGCTCGCTGTAGTCGCGCTGTTCGCTGATTTCGCGCCCCAGAAAGACCGCACCGCCGCTATTGCCATACGCTCGCGGACCCAATAGGTCGCTCATGCCAAACTGCGTCACCATCGCCCGCGCCATCCGCGTCGCCTGTTGCAGGTCGTTGCTGGCGCCGGTGGTGAACTGGTTGTAGATGATCTCTTCGGCTGCGCGCCCACCCATGGCCGCCACGATGTCGTCTTCGAACTTTTCGCGCGTGATCAACATGTCATCGCCATCGGGCAGCGGCATGACATATCCGCCCGCCCGCCCGCGCGATACGATGGTGATCTTGTGCACCGGGCTGGTATTCTCCAGCAGGTGGAAGAGCAGGGCGTGCCCGGCTTCGTGAAAGGCGACTTTCTCTTTTTCTTCGGGCGTGATGACGCGGCTGCGGCGCTCAGGACCCATGACCACGCGCTCCATCGCCTCTTGCATCTCGGTCATGGCGATCTTGTTCTTGTCGCGTCGCGCAGCCAGGATTGCCGCCTCGTTGACCAGATTCTCCAGGTCTGCGCCGCTGAAGCCCGCGGTGATCTTCGCCAGCGCTTCTACATCGACATCGCCAGCCAGCGGCTTGCCACGCGAATGCACCTTGAGGATGTCTTGCCGTCCGCGCACATCGGGGTTGTCCATCACCACCTTGCGGTCGAAGCGCCCCGGACGCAGCAGCGCCGGATCGAGGATATCCGGGCGGTTGGTGGCGGCGATGATGATGATGTTGGTGTCGTTGTCGAAGCCGTCCATCTCCACCAGAATCTGGTTGAGCGTCTGCTCGCGTTCGTCGTGGCCGCCGCCCAGCCCCGCGCCACGATGCCGTCCGACCGCGTCGATCTCATCCACGAAGACGATGGCCGGCGCTTCGGCTTTGGCGCGCTCGAACAAGTCGCGCACGCGGCTGGCGCCCACGCCAACGAACATCTCGACAAATTCTGAGCCGCTGATGCTGA
>DAOUJB010000137.1:0-5804 GCA_034423155.1 Anaerolineae bacterium
AACAATACGGCTTATCTGGATTTCATCCGCAATTCGGTGCTGGTGGGCGTGGCGGTGGTCATCATCACGCTGCTGCTAGCGCTGCCGGCTGCTTATGCGCTGGCGCGGCTGACCGGCAACTGGGGAGAGCGCGCGGGAATTCTGATGTTCCTGGTCTATCTGGTGCCGCCGACCCTGCTCTTCATCCCCATGTTCCGCATCGTGGTGCTGCTGGGTTTAAAAGACAGTCCGCTGGCGCTGATCGTGGTGTATCCATCGTTCACTGTGCCATTCAGCATGTGGCTGCTGCAGGGTTTCTTCAAGGCTGTCCCACCAGAGCTGGAAGAGGCGGCGCTGGTCGATGGCTACAACCGCGTGGAGGCTTTTTTGCGGGTGGTTTTGCCGTTGTCCTCGCCGGGCATCATATCGACAGTCGTCTTCACCTTCACGCTGACCCTGCACGAGTTCATCTATGGGCTGGTCTTCATCGCCGATACCTCGCAGCGCACCTTGAGCGTGGGCGTGCCGACCGAGCTGATTCTGGGCGATGTCTACTTCTGGCAGCCGTTGTTGGCCGCCGCGCTGATCATTGCCATCCCGGTGGGTTTCGCCTACAATCTCTTTTTGGACAGCCTGGTGCAGGGCTTTACGATGGGGGCGGTGAAGGGGTAATCTGGAAGGCTCTATATCGGCAACATGTAGGGGCGAGCCATTGGGTCGCCCGCTAAAAAAGAGGTCTCCATGCCCACAATCACAGTAAACCTCAACCAGGTCAATGACGCTACGACCGCCGCGCAAATCCGCAGTCACGCCATCGACATCGACCGCCCGGCTGCAAAAGGCGGGCACGACAAAGGCGCTATGGGCGGCGAGTTGCTGCTGGCATCGCTGGGCGGCTGCTTCAACAGCAATTTGCTGGCCGCCATCAAAGCGCGCGACCTGCCCATAGACGATATCGCAATCAGCGTAAGCGGCGAACTGGCAGCGGCACCAGCACGATTCAGCTCGGTGGACATGGTGGTTCGCTCCGCCTACGCCGACCGCGAGACGTTGGGCAAGCTGGTGACCATGTCGGAGCGCGCCTGCATCGTCGCCAACACGCTGAAAAACGCAGTCGATTTGTCGGTGCGCCTAGGCGAATAGACGCGCCGCTGCGATGCCCATTTCGGACTACATCAAAAATCTGCGCGCCAAGATCGGCCAGGACTTGCTGCTCGTGCCGGGCGTGACGGCGGTCGTCATCAACCAGCGCGGAGAAGTCCTCCTGCAGCTGCGGCGCGACACGGGCACATGGGCGCCACCCAGCGGCGGCGGCGAACCGGGCGAGACAATCGCCGAATGCGCCATCCGCGAAGTTCGTGAAGAAGCTGGTATTGAGGTCCGTCCAGAAGCTGTCGTCGCCGTGCTTTCCGGCGAAGACTACACTGTGATCTACCCCAACGGCGATAAGCTGGCGACAGTGACGACCGTGTTTCGCTGCCGGCCAATGGATGATTCTGCGCCGCGGGTCAACGACGACGAATCGCAAGATATCCGCTATTTCCCGATCGACGGCCTTCCGGAAAACATGCTCCCGCGCCACCGCTGGATGATCGGCTTGGCGCTGGATGATAGCGGGGGCGTTTACTTCGACCCGTCGTCGTAGACCGCGCGGAAGCCCTCGCGCGCAAATTCGGACGGCCACTCGCCTGTCGCACAGAACTGCGCCCCCAGCCGCCCAATCGCATCGGACGACTTGGCCGCATAGCCATTGCCGCCGGTCGTCACATAGATGCGTCCCGCGTCCAGCGCATCAATATAGGGGTTGCCATGCGCTGTATTGGTGATCAGGCAGGGCACGCTGTGATAAGACTCAGCCCGCAAGCCGGGAATCATCCTGTGCAGCGCATCTTTCATCGCCTCGGCGATATCTTCGCGGCCATCCGTGTGGAACCAGTCCAGCAATTGGCTGTCGTTGTGGCGCGCATCAAAGAAGGGCTCGGGCGCCGGCAGTTCGTCCGTATTGCCGCTTAGTCCCAGCTTGATATAAGTTTTGCCATCGGGATACGGCACGGGCGGCAGCATATACAGCGAGCTGACATCTTCATGCGCGAAAGTGCTGATAATCGAAGGCATTGTCCGCAGGCGCGCGACTTCATCAGGCGCGACTTCCGCCAGCAAGATGGTATGACCTTTCGTGCGCAGGTCGAGCTTTCTTTCCAGAAGCGTGTTGCTGTAGCCGCCGGCCGTTAGCAGAACTTTGCGGGCGGATAGGGTCTGCCCTTCACGCGTCCGAATCGTAAGGCCGTTGCCATTGGGCGAAAGCGAAGCCACGATCTCGCGGATGACCGCCGCCCCATTCGCACCCGCCGCTGCCAGCTGTGCCGCCACCAGTTGACGAGGATTGATATAGCCGGCCTCGCCGACTTCGTCCCACGCCACGAAATCATCGCTGAAGCGCAGATAGGGATGAGCAGCGCGACAACCCTCGGCATCCAGGCGACTGTGCGGCGGCGAAAGCTGCTCGGCGCAGGCATCCAGCTCGGCGATGCGTTCGGGCAAATCGGTCGCGCGCAGGCAGCCAGCGCGATGATGAAAGACGATGCCGCTGGCACGCTCGATAGCAGGGTATTGCGCGATAGACTCCTGCGCCATCTGCCCCCACATCGGGCTGGGGTCAATCACACGCGTGATGCGTCCCTGGTCATAATGGCTGGCGAAAACGCCCGCGTGCGTCTTGCGATCTCGCGGCTCGTCCGGCCCGATACCACATACGCGCAGGTTCGGGAAATTCTCGCTCAAATGCCGCAGCGCCGCGCTGCCCAACAAGCCATTGCCAATCACAGCAATATCAAACATTGTCATGCACCCCGGCAGCGCATCAACGAAACGACTCTACTGTAGTGATAGTCAATACAATGTGCAAGAAGAATGCCACAGAGACATCGAAACGCAGAGGTCTGCTCCAGTACATTGAATTGCGTTACATATGACCAACTGTAAGGGCGATACAAGTATCGCCCACATGTACAAAGGCGACATTATGGGCGACTCAAGTATCGCCCCTACGAGATTCCAATTTATTGTTGCATTATTTTTTGGAGTTGCTAAATTCAGTTCCAAAGCAGGATAAGGTCATTGGGAAACCATTTTTCACGAAGGCGATCATGAGCAAACAAAGCAACCAGGTGCCCGCGGACAAGCTGGCGCTCTACAGACAACTTCTCGATGCGCATCCAGAAATTGAATTACGAGGCGGGCTGAAGCTGCCATACACCTCGTATCAAGGCAATATGTTTAGCCAGTTGACCAAAGCCGGCGTGCTGGGCTTGCGCATGGGAAAAGCCGAGCGCGAAGCCTTCCTCGCAGAATTTGACACGGCGCTGCTGGTGACTTATGGCACCATTATGAAAGAATATGTCGCCGTGCCCGATCAACTGCTCCAAGACACCAAGCGCTTGCTGCCCTATCTCGAACAGAGTTATGCTTATGCGAAGACGCTCAAGCCACAACAGCGCAAGCGCAAGAGATGAGGACCAGCGATGCCCACAATCGAACTGGATGTTCACGACCACGGCCTGCATGACATCGTAGACGCGCATGCCGAACTGGAAACGGTGGCGGGCGGATTGCGCTTCTTGGAAGGACCGATCTGGCATCCGACCGAGCATCACCTTCGCTTCAGCGACATCCTGGCGAATTGTACCTGGCAATGGTCGCAGGGCGCTGGACTGAGCATCTACCGCAACAACAGCCACATGGCGAATGGCAATACCTACGATCGGCAGGGGCGCGTGCTCAGCTGCCACCATGCCAGCAGCCGCGTGACGCGCATGGATGGCGCGAATATGACTGTGCTGGCGGCGCATTATCAAGGTGCGCAGCTCAACAGCCCCAACGATCTGGTCGTCAAAAGCGATGGCAGCGTCTACTTCACCGACCCACCCTATGGACGCGAGCGCAATGTCGGCATACCGCGCCCATGCGAACTCGACTTTAATGGCGTCTATCGCTGGCGAGCGAGTGAAACCCCGTCGGGTCGGGGGGAAGGCGAAGACAGGCTGACCTTGCTGACGACTGAGCTGGATCGTCCCAACGGACTCTGTTTCTCGGCGGACGAATCGCTGCTCTACATCAACGACAGCACGCGCTTTCGGATCATGGTATTTGATGTGCTGGCGGATGGCAGCCTGGCGGATGGTCGCGTTTTCGCCGATACCACAGGCGAAGAAGCTGGCGTGCCCGATGGCATGAAGATCGACAGCCTAGGCAATGTGTGGTGCGTGGCGCAGGGCGGGCTTCACATCTTCGCGGCGGACGGGAGGCTGCTGGGTCGCTTGCTGATTCCCGAGCGCGTCACCAATTTCGCATTTGGCGATGTTGATTTGCGCGGCGTGTATATTACGGGCATCACGACCTTGTATCGCCTGCGCGTGCCTGTTGCGGGCACCCCCCTATTTTGAGGCGGCTGGCAATCCCGCGCGCGGCAACCAATAGTACATGCGCCCGTGGGCGATTTCGCATTGCTGCATGATCGCCTGCTGCTGCGCGGGGGACTGCGCGTAGTTGTCGATATGAATGATGTATTCGCCGGACAAGGCTCGCCCGGCCAGGCTGCGTTCGGCTGCGTCATCTGACTGGGCGAAGAGCTCGAGGATCGCCCGGGTTCGCGACTCCAGATGCAGCCGCGCCAAGCCAAAGAGAATTGCGAATCGGCATTCCGGATTCTGCATGAGTCTGCGCAGCGCTTCCGCGACGGCTTCCGTCAAGTCGCCAGGCATGCGCCCATCGTCGCCAGCCAGCATGCTCAGCGCGCGCCGCCGCAATTTGCGTTTTAGCCGCGAATCTAGCACCATCGCTTCCAGCCGAACGACGATGTCTGCGTAGGCCAGGTAGTTGGGGCAGGCTTGAATGGCCACCGCACAAACGCGCCGAGCTTCGTCATGCAAACCAGCCAGCACGCCCCGCATCGCTTGTTCGCCCCGCTGTTCGCGCAGTACGCGCAGCATCAATACGCGGATATTGCGGTCGGGGCTGGAAAGTTGCGCGAGAGCGAATGCGACCAGCGCATCGGGTGGGGGCTTGCCGATCTGCAGCAGGGCATCGCGTCTTGATGCGGCGTCGCCAAGGCGATAGGCCTCGCGCAGCAGTTCCATATCGGCGATGCGCAACATACAAACAGTCCTCTGACATTATTAGCGGCGGGCAGCCTGTTGTGTGCTCGGCACATTTCAGAATCTTTAGCAATGATCCCCCGCCGCTGTCATCAGTCTAACGCAACAAATCGCTTCGGCACAGCCCGCGCGGCGCGGCTTCCGGCTAGGAAATCGTGAACAGGCGGCTGCTATGTGAAGCCAGGTTCAGGCTTGCACAATCACGCTGCTGGCGTATGCTTGCCGCGCAGAAGCAGCGAATGGAGCAAAACATGGCAAAGTTTGCATTGTTTTATGTGGGCGAGCCGCAATTCAGCAGTCCAGAAGAGGGGCAGGCGCATCAGCAGGAATGGATGGCTTGGGCGCAGCAACTGGGCGAGGCAGCCATCAACCTGGGCATGCCCTTCAGCGCGCCAACCCGCGTCAACACAGACGGCAGCAGCCAAGAACAGCCCAAAGAACTTTCGGGCATGAGCATCGTCCAAGCAGATGACATAGATGCGGCTGTCGAGATCGCCAAGGGTTGTCCCTTTGTGCAATTCGCGCCCGTGGATGTCGTGCAGATCTATGAGATGGGCGGCTGACCCAGACAACGGACGCGCTCACAAGCCCGCTCCACATGAACAGACGATGCCGCTTCGACTGCGCTATATGCGGCTGGCTGATATCCAGGAAGTGGTCGCCATAGATCGC
>DAOUJB010000138.1:0-4871 GCA_034423155.1 Anaerolineae bacterium
CATGCCGAGGTCGACACGCTGGAACGGGTGGAAATCCTGCGCGACTTGCGCTCGGGCGTTTATGATGTGGTGGTGGGCATCAACCTGCTGCGCGAAGGGCTGGACTTGCCAGAAGTGTCGCTGGTGGCGGTGCTGGACGCCGACAAAGCTGGCTTCCTGCGCAGCGAACCGGCGCTGATTCAAACCATTGGCCGGGCAGCGCGACATCTTGAAGGCTCGGTCATAATGTACGCCGATAAAATGACGCCAGCCATGTCGGGCGCAATCGGCGAAACCGACCGCCGCCGCGCCAAACAAGCAGCTTATAATCTGGAGCATGGCATTGAACCGCAGCAGATCGTAAAAGATATCCAGGATCTCACCGATCGCGTGCGCGCTATCCAGCAAGAAGCCGATGAAGAGCCGACGATTGACATAGGCTTGCAAGGTTTGCCGCCCGAAGAGCTGCAAGATATGATTGACGAACTGGAAAACGAGATGAAGAAAGCCGCCCAGGCGCTGGAATTCGAGAAAGCCGCGGCGCTGCGAGACCAGGTCTTTGATCTGCGCGGCACCTTGGTGCGCGAACACGGCATCGCAGCCGACTTGGCGCTTAGCTAGAGGCGGTGAATGCCCCGCGCTTCGGCGATTAGCTCGTTAACTCGGCGAGCGGGTTCTTGATCCGGCGCAAGCCCATAGGGATCGCTGATGCCATCCAAGCCCAGCGTGGCGCGAGCGATATTGCACCAGCCGTGCGCCAAACCAGTCAGATCATAGCCGCCCTCCATCACGAAGACGATCTTGCCGTCACACACTTTCTCCGCTAATGAAATGCAGGCGCGCGCCAGCCAGTCGTATCCGGCCAGGCTCAGCCGCATGCTCGCCAGCGGGTCAGCAAAATGGGCGTCGAAGCCAGCCGATGCCAGCATCAAGTCGGGCGCGAATCGCTCGATGGCCGGCGCAACAATCTCCGCAAAGAGTCGGCGATAAGCCTCATCGCCATGCCCGCCCGTAAGGGGCAAGTTCAGCGTCGCGCCGCGTCCGGGTCCCGCGCCTGTCTCGTGCAATGCGCCGCTGCCGGGATAGAACGGGCTTTGGTGAATCGAGATGAACATGACTGACGGATCGCTGTAGAAGATGTCTTGCGTGCCGTTGCCGTGATGGACATCGTAATCAAAAATCAGCACCTTCCGCGAGCCATGCTGGTTCCGGGCGTGCCTGGCCGCGATGGCGATGTTGTTGAGCAGGCAAAAGCCCATCTGCCGCTCTGCTGTGGCGTGATGCCCGGGCGGACGCACAAGGGCCAAGGCATTCTGCGCGCGTCCGCCGATCACTGCATCCACGCCGCCGATGACAGCGCCAGCCGCCAGACGCGCCGCTTCCAGCGAGACAGGCAGCGCATAAGTGTCTTGGTCAATGAGCACCCTGCGTTCCTGCATGGCGATATCGACCAGCCTGTTGAGGTGGGCGGCTGAATGCACCGCGCGGATCTGCGCACCGCTGGCTGGCTCCGGCGCGATAGACAGCAGTTGCCCGGTCAATCCCTGCGCCTCCAACTGCTGCCAGATCGCTCGAATGCGCCCGGCGTGCTCGGGATGCCGCGGGAAGTCGTGGGCGGTGAATTGGCTGTGCGTCAGGTAGGCGCTGGTCATGACGCCACTCGCGGCTCATAACCGGGGCGAGGGAAGAGCAGCAGATAGTCAAAGCCGTTCATGAATAGGGTCTCGCGGTGGACATAGGCTTGCCCCATGGCTTCCAGAATATGCGGCGGGAAGAATTGCGCGCGCAGAATGATCAAGCCGAATTCCTGGTATTCGATCATGCGCGCCAGTTCATCGCCGACAAATTGACCGGCCAGATACAAATTGCGCAGTTGCGTGGGATTGGTTACGACATCGCGGCCGGCGGCAATGGCAAAACCGGCATCTTCGCTCAGCACTGGCTTGTCGGTCTGTTGGATGCGCGCCACGATCTGCGCGCCGGATGCGTGGTCGTCCGCAGTGAGAGAATATCCGAGCCGCGCGTATCCCCCTGCCAGCCAGGTCGCCGAGTCGTAAAATGGCGGCGTGAAGGGCGGGTCAACATTGTGCGAAACGACATTGGCTTCCACGCGCAGCAGGTCGGCAATCGGCGCAAAAGCTCCGTGCGTGGGCATTTTCAAGGTTGCGCGCGCATAGCCCAGATACAGCAACGGCACCAGCAGCAGGCTCACGCCGGCGACGCGCGCCGTGGGCAAGGCTTGCATGATGCGCGACGGTCGCCAGGCGTTGGCGAGCATGCGCGAGAACAAGATGCCGCTCAAGATGCAGGCCGCCGCGATGGATGGCACCAGGTAACTATCGCCCGCGCCCCAGGTGCCTGCGGCTGTCCCGCCCAGCGCAGCTGTCACCAGGAACCAGATGCTGTAGATGGACAGCCGGTCGGCGTATAACTCCACCACCACCAGCAAGAGCGCCGGCACGAGCAAGAATCCGTGCAGACCGAACCACAGGCGGAACAAGCCAACAGCCTGGTCGTACAAAAAGTCATTGACATTGGCGACGATGGCTTGCGTCCACCATTGCCCGCCCGAGGCCAGGTTCAGCCACAAGAAAACCAGCCCGCCAGCCAATCCAAAGCCCAGCGTGCAGAGCAGCGCGCGCCGCGGACCGCGCAAGAACATCCAGAGTATGGCGGCCAGCGCCGTGATGGCTGCCAGCTGCTTGGTATAGCCAGCGCACAGCAAAAAGAAGAGCGCCAGCGTTATGCCGCGTTTGTCGCCGCGAGGAAATGCCCGTGCCAGCACAACGACCGCCAGCGTCTCGAATGCCACCATCATGATGTTTTGGCGGAATAGCGGGCCGATGTGATAGACAAAATTGGAACTAAGAAATGCCAGACCCGCCAGCAGAGCAATCCAACGATTCTGATGCCCATCGCGATAAACGGCATGGGCGATAGCAGCCGCAATCAGCAGCGACGCGGCGAATCCCAGCAGCCGTCCATACCAATAGGCGGGACCAAAAAACCAGACGAATGGCGCGGCCAGCATATGGAAGAGCGGCGGATAATTGCTGGAATAGAAGGGATAGGTCTCGGTATCCAGGTAGGGCAGGGTGAATTGGCTGAGCAGCACCGAATCGTGCAATTCAAAACCTTCGCCCTGATCATAGTCGTATGGGAAGGCGATGAGGTTGGCGGCGTAGACCGCATAAACGAGGCAAGCGAAGAGCAGCGCGATGGTTGCGCACAGCATCAGCGCTCGATGCAAACGCAATCCGAGCTTCGTCACGCTGGAGCATCACCCAAAGGCAGCAGCGTAAGTCCCACCAAGGTCGCCAGCGCCATAGCGATCAGCGCCAGCGTCTGCGCGGGACCTATGCCGCCTTCGCGCCCGACATCGACAATATCAACGGCGAGAATGGCGCAGAAGCCGACCAAGCCGCCCACCAGCAGAATCATGCCCAACTGCCGTTTGCTGATGCCCGCATCATCTGTATGCATAATGCGCAGTATAGACTCGGGGGCGGAAGCTGTAAAGCGCTGGGGGCACAGAATGACCATACATTTGCCGCCTGCGCCGTGCTATGCTCGCCCGTTGATGCGCCGAGACAACCTGCGCAAAAGCGAGGAGCGATAGGCACGATGATGAAAACGCATACCTGTGGCGAATTGCGGGAGAAAGATGTTGGCACAATTGTCCAGCTGGCCGGCTGGGTGAATCGGCGTCGCGACCAGGGCGGTCTGATCTTCGTTGATCTGCGCGACCGCTGGGGTATCACCCAGGTCGTGGTCGATTTGGAAGGCGCGCCTGGTGCCCATGCCATCGCCGACAGCGTTCGCAACGAGTTTGTGCTGCGCGTGCATGGCACGGTGCGCATCCGACCGGAAGGCACGGCCAATCCCGATCTGGCCACTGGCGATATTGACATCGTCGCCGACGAAATCGAGATCTTGAATCGCTCGCATACGCCGCCTTTCTACATCAACAAGGACGAAGGCGCGCTGGACGAGGCGTTGCGCATGCGGCATCGCTACCTGGACCTGCGCCGCGAGAATATGCAGGATAATATCTTGCTGCGTCATCAGACTGTCAAGTTCATCCGCGACTTTCTGGACGCCGAAGATTTCATCGAAATCGAAACGCCCATCCTCTTCAAGACGACTCCCGAAGGCGCGCGCGACTTCCTCGTGCCCAGCCGCTTGCAGCCCGGCATGTTTTATGCGCTGCCACAATCGCCACAACAGCTCAAGCAGCTGCTGATGGTCGGCGGCTTCGAGCGCTATTTTCAGATTGCGCGCTGCTTCCGCGATGAAGATTTGCGCGGCGATCGTCAGCCAGAATTCACGCAGCTCGATCTGGAAATGAGCTTTGTCGAGCGCGAAGATGTCATGCAGTTGATGGAGCGGCTGGCGGCGGAGATCGTGGGGCAGGTCACGCCCCAGAAGCGCTTGATCGCCCAACCCTTCCCGCGCATTAGTTACAGCGACGCGATGGATCAATATGGCACAGACCGCCCCGATATCCGCTTCGACCTGCGCGCTATTGATATCAGCCACATCGCCGGTCGCTGCGCATTTCCTGTCTTCGTGGCCAATGTCAAAGCGGGCAAGAAAGTCAAGTGTATGCGCGTGCCTGGCGTGGCCGGCAAGCTCAGCGGCACGCAACTGCGCAAGGTGGCGCGCGACCTGGAGACGATGGCGAGGCGAGCCGGTGCAAAAGGCTTGGCCTACATCACCATCCCGACCGACCCAGCTGGCGAGCTCAAAGGTCCCATCGGCAAATTCTTCAGCGTAGACCTAAAGCTGGAGCTGCTGGAAGCGATGGACGCGCAGGGCGGTGATTTGCTGCTCTTCATGTCGGACGAAGCGCAGATTGTCCATGCAGTGACGGACGCGCTGCGCAATCACTT
>DAOUJB010000139.1:0-6700 GCA_034423155.1 Anaerolineae bacterium
TGCCGGCGCTGGTGGGCTGGGCTGCGGCAAACGGCGGGCTGGAGCTGCAAGCCTTCATCTTGTTCGCCATCATCTTCTACTGGACGCCGCCTCATTCCTGGGCGCTGGCGATCTTGGTCAACAAAGATTATGCAGCCGCAGACATCCCGATGATGCCGGTCGCGCGCGGCGAACGGGTTACCCGTTATCAGATCCTCTTTTATTCGCTGCAACTGGTTCTCATCAGCCTGACGCCCGGCTTGCTGCTGCTGCTGGCTGGCGCGCCACGCATGTTGGGCGGATTCTATCTGCTGGCGGCGGCGCTCTTGGGTTTGCTGCTGGTCTGGCTGGCGCTGCAGTTGATCTGGCGGGCCGACAAAGGCACAGCTCGCACGCTCTATAAATATTCGTCGCTATATCTGGGGCTGCTCTTCTTGGCGATGATTATTGATCGCTTGCTCTAGCGAGAATGCGCCCGCGCTAAACGATGCCAAAACCAGCCCAGTGGAGACAAAAGACGCTCTGGCTGCCTGTGCTGCTGTTGGCCGCGGCGGCGCTGATTTTTCTGGCCTTGCTGTTGATCGCCAGTTTGGACGCGCCCAGGCTCACCGAGCGTCCGCCCGATGCCACGCATGTCGCCCTTGCCCTGCAAGACGCCTCGGCCACACGGGGAGGAGCGCTGATCGTCGAATACGCTTGCAGCGTCTGTCATATCGCGGGCGGGGGCAGAGTCGCGCCGCCGTTTGCGGGGCTTGCCGACCGCGCCGCAAGCAGGCGACCTCACTTGTCCGCTGGTCAATATCTGTTCGAGTCGATCGTGCAGCCGGGCGACTACCTGGTCGCAGGATATGCCAATGCCATGCCGGGCAACTACGCCAAACGCCTGTCCCAAGCCGAGATCGGGCATATCATCGCTTATCTGCTGACCCTGTCCGCGGCCGCCGACAGCTCTTGAGCAACGCACAGCGGTCGCGGCAGTGAATCCCTGCCAAGTGCGCAGGGTGATGAAGGCACAGACGAGCGCCTAGACCCCCCACACCCAGGCCAGACCCAGCAGCAGCGCCGCCAGCGTCACCAGCGTCATGCCGATGCCGACCACCGAAAAGTCGCTGAACTTGTAGCCGCCCGGTCCCATCATCAGGATATTGACGGGGTGCGCGATCGGCGTGAGGAAAGCCATCGAGCAAGCCATCGCCACCGCCACCGACATCGCCCGCGCGTCCACGCCCATCTGCAGCGCCGCATTGATCGCCAGCGGACCTACCAGCAGCGCCGTCACCTGCCCGCCGATGACCTGCACCACCAGCATCGTCAGCAGCACCATGCCCGCCACGATCGCCAGCCCGCCCGCGCCCGACAAGCCGTTCACCAGCAGCGCGCCCAGCCGATCTGCCAAGCCAGAATCGGTGATAGCCAAGCTCAAAGGCAGCATGCCCGCCACCAAGAAGATGACGCGCCACTCGACTGCGGCATAGAAGTCGTCCATCGCCAGGCAGCCGCTGATCGCCATAACTGCCGCGCCACCCAGCATAGCGATGGGCAGAGGCACGAGATTGAATATCGAAAGCGCCAACGCCAGCGCCGTTATGACAATCGCGACGGGCGCGCGCCGCCTGTCCACCGAATGCGTCGAATAAGCGCCAGCTGGCAGGATGTAATTGCGATTGTGCGAGAGCCGCTCGATATCTTCGCCCTGCCCGACCACCAGCACGGCATCGCCCACGCGCAGCGGCAACTTGCGGACATCGGTGTGCTGGCTGCGCCCATCCCGCCACAGCGCCACAGCCAGCAAGCCGGCATCGCGATTGAGCTTCACTTGCGACAAGGTCTTGCCAATGGCATCCGAGCGCGGCGCGATCATGATTTCGATGGGCTCCATGGGCAGCGCGCCATCCCCAGCGGAGACGAGCTCGTTGCCCCAGCCCAGCAGTTGCGCCAGTCGTTCTTCGCGCCCGACGATGAGCAACTCGTCGCCCGGCACGATCAACTGGCTCGATTTGGGCACGGAGATCGTATCGCCGCCACGCCGCACAGCCGCCACCGTCAAGCCCAGTTCGATATTGATGGCGCTTTCGCCGACGCTGCGCCCCGCCAGCCGCGAGCCCGTAAGCACGCGCACCTGCCACATACGCTCAGCCAGCTGGTAGGTATTATGCAGGTCGGGCTGGCTGAATGCCTGCGTCATAGAAGCGCGTTCGGGCAGCAGACGCCGTCCCAACAGCAGCATATACGCCAGGCTCGCCAACACGATCAAGCCGCCCACCGGCAAAAAGTCCAGCATGCCCAGCCCGTCCAGGCCGCGCGACAGCAGCAGTTCGCTCATGAGGATGTTGGCGGTGGTCAAATAAGTCGCCATGCCGCCGACCAAGGTGCCAAAAGACATGGGCATCAGCAGTTTGGAAACAGAAATGCCCGAGATACGCGCCACCCGCACAGCCGCTGGCAGCAGCACCGCCCCCGCCGCCACATTATTCATAATCAGCGAAAGCGCCGCCCCCGCCGCCATGAACAAGGCGATCAGCTTGGCTTCGCTGCCGCGTCCATAATCGTGCAAAGCATCCGCGATGAACTGGATGACGCCCGTTTGCTCCAGCCCGCGCGTTATGATGAACAAGCCGATCAGCGTGATGACCACCGAACTGCTGAAACCAGCCAAGACTTCTGTGGCGGGCAGCAAGCCGCTGAAGGCCACCAGCAGCAGCACGATGACAGCGATCAACTCGGTTTTCAGGCGCGTCAAGGCGATCAAGCCAAAAAGCGTGCAGATGATGCCGATGACGGTCAACTCGGCTGTGGTGAGCATGGCTGGTCCCGCGGAGTCGCTTCAATGCTGGCGAGTATAGCCGATGCGGGTTGCGCTGGCTTGCGGGGGATGATGAGATGGCAATCGCGCATCTACGCAGGCAGCTTTGCCATTCTCATGCACTGGCAAACTCAATGCTGTCGACATCATAATATCGACTGGTGAAGGGCGGCAAAAATTGCGATTCCAGTCGAGAGTTGCAGCACAGAATCGGCGTTTCGATTTGGATGTGTCGCTCGCCTGTTGCTCGTTTTGCAGTGATTTCTGCGTCAATTTGGTCGAACATGTCCGTATACGGGCGCTGCGCGGCGACATCTGCCACGACACCGGTCGCAATCGTCACCGTGATGTAAATGATCAGAATGATCGCCACAGTTTGGATTGCTCGCGCACATATCCCCGGCCATGCCCAGCCAATGGTTACGCCCCAGGCGAGACCAATCCAACAGAGCATGAACGAGAAAGCGCCGTACGCGTGCCCGGCTCCATATCCATAAGACAAGGCTGTAATGGATGCCATCCACAGGAGGGACAAGCCTGCGGTCAAGTAAAAGACGCCCATGCCAGCGGCGAATTGCGTGAAAGCGGGTCCAGCGCGCGCGAGCAACAATTGCCACACCGTCATCAACAGAAAGCTGTGCAGGCTCAGCCACAGATACATTTCGACGCGTAGATTCACATGCAGGAAATGCAGGATCAGGAAAATGCCCATCGCCATGGACAATAGCAAGAGCGGCGCTTTTCTTGAAAGCCAGCGTCTGCGCAGCGCCCATGCGAATGTCGCCAAAAGAAGCCCATTTAGCGCGATGATTGCAAAATATTTGGGGCTGAATCGTCCGAGTATGCTTGGCTCATCGCTGGCGTGTGCCAAAAGCAGCGGCAAGAACAGCAATTGGCAAACAAGCCCAAACAGCCAGCTGCCGGCGGACCGCTTTTTGTGGTCGCGTTTTTCTGGCAATTGAGAGCGCCCAGACAAAGCGAAGCCGGCCAGGATGCCTACAGCGAGCATCAGCGCGAATGCCATCTGCACATCGGGGTCTCCAAATCGATCCAACAATCTCTCCCAGACCATTTCGGGGAATCCGTGCCAGAAACCCGCTTCTTTGTCATAGCGACCAGCCGCCCGCCCAACCACGGCCGGCGCAGTGAGCATCGTCAGACCGCCCAGCCCGGACGCCAGCCAACTCCAGAACAGCGGGTAGCCCAGTCGCTTCCGCCAAGTAGCGCCGGCCAGCGCAATAGCAGTGAGAAGCACGGTCAATGCCAGCGCCAGCGTCATCGAGTAGGTCTCGCTGAAACCGGCCGTCCAGTATGCCAGCAGCGCGCATGTCAGCGTCCACAGGTTTTTTGATCGACCATTCGGGAGCTGGTGAATATGCAGCAGCAGCGACAACAAAAGCAGAGTCAAGACCAATGGCACGAAATATCGAACGCTTGCGCTATACCAATACAGGGTTTTCCAGCCATAAAATGCAGAAGCGGCCGCGGCGCTCAACAACGCGTTGGCCATCAGGACGGGCCGCCATCGTCGGCGCTTGATCCCACATAACTTCAGCGCCTGGCTCGTCAAGAGCGTCCCTGCCGCAATGAGGCTGGCCAGCATGACAGCCGGGAACAGCTGGATCCCTCGCGGTCTAAGCATTCCGTACAGCGTCGTGACAGCGATTGCCGAGTAGCTGCCATTGTATGCTGTCTCGTAGCGATGCCGCAGCACGGCTTCAAACACATTCATCACACGGCGTCGGCCAGGTGTACCCAATCGTCATGAAAGAGGCGACTGTAAGTACCCCGCCAGGCGAACAACAGCGCAGGAATGAAGCAGATAGCCAAGATGACAGCGCCGATGATTGACTGGATCGTTCGGCTGCTTGCTGGTTGTTGCAAAACGCTCATATCAGTCTCTATGCCCAACTGGTGTTGGCTGCTTTCGGATTGACGGCCTTGAAGAGCATGTGTCTAAGCTGCGTCATCGCCGCCAGAGAAGAAACCATCAATGTAATCTGCCAGAATCTCGCCAACAATGCGATGACCGCGGTTGTTCCAGTGTATGTCATTCGCCGCCTGATAGTCCTCGGTGAGGCTAAGCTTGTTGATGACTTCCAGGTAGGGGATAGACAAGTCGCGCATCAGGTCGATAGCAGTCGTGTACCGTTCAGTCTTGGTCGGGAAGTCTTCTTTAGCGGGAATGATCAGCACAAGCAATTGGCTATCTATTTTAGCAGTCGATTCCAGCAGCTGCTGCAAAAGAACGCGCGTCTCTGCCACTCGCGCCGTCCATTTCACGCCATCGAAGATTGGACTCATGGCATCCATGCTGCTCAGCAGCACAGCACCCAGCCGCGTCAATCCCACCAGGTGCTCCAATTCATTCGGAGGCGGTTTTCTATTGGTGCTGCTGTATCGCAGCGCTGTCATCGGATCCACTTCATAGATACTCAAGCCCCAGCGATCTTCCAAAGCATAATCTGTTGTCATGACTCCAGACCGGCGGCCATGATAGATAACCGTCTTTCCTAGTTCGAAGCGGTTATTTGAAAAGTCGTTGCCAACAAAGAAGCCCAGTATCGTCAGTTGCGGTTGCATGATGGGGGCGATGCCAGCAAAAGATGCCAGCGCTTGGTTCGTGCCGGTCGCCGAGATGCCCAGGTTCCACAGCGCGATATCGGGCAGTGCTTTCTCGATCACATCTACATAGCTGAAGCCTACATCGGCGCTGAATCCATGCGTGAAGGAGTCGCCCAAGACCAGCACCCGGTTGCGCTGGGCGAGCTCTTCGCTGGCGACGAATTCGTCGTGGTCGGCGAAGCCTTGTGGATTGAATACACAAAGCAAGTCGGTTAGTTCACCAGTCTCGCAAGCCCGCTGCGCAGCATGGTGATTGAAGCGACATCCCAAAGTCGCATCGCAGTGAAACCAGTCGACAATCTCTTTGTATGTCTCTGGCTCTTCAGAGGGGTAGTAGGTTGCGTAGCCTGCCACAGCCAGCGCAAGCTCAATCGCGATAAGGGTGACCAAAGTTACCAGAATCCCTTTGCCCAAGTGCCCTCGTTGCGGAAGCTGTTTCTTGACGCGCTGCAGAAACAGGCCCAACGCTACCATTCCCAGGCCCGCAAAGGCGATCAACAGTTGGGGCAGGCCGATGCCCGGCTCGCTGGACGACAAGATGTAGTCCAGCAACAAGCCAAAGAGCGCCAGAAACAGCCCAGCCGCTATTGTCAGCCACGACAGGATTTTCATCAGTCCCATCTCATGCAGTCATGGTCTATTTGTATTGCAGCGCGGGAGTGAAGCGGATTGCCACGCAGCCAGCGCCAAAGACCCACCAGCGCGTCCCTAATCCAACCCGCCATAGGCTGCGGCAAAAGCCTCGACTTCGGGCAGGGTCGGCATGAAATTGGCGCAGCCATGCTCGGTCACCACGATCGCGCCGCAGGCATTGCCCAGCCGCGCCGCCTTGTACCAGCCCCAGCCACGCACCAAGCCATAGATGAAGCCGCCGCCAAAGGCATCGCCCGCGCCCAGGATATTCGTCACCTCGACCGGGAAGCCCGGCGCATCGATCACAACGCCATCCTGCAGGTGGATCCTCGCCCCTTGCGCGCCGACTTTTTCCACCACAGCCGCTGGACCCAAAGCCAGCATGGACGCAATGGCAGCGCGCGTATCGCCAGCCACCTTGGCATCGGAGATCTGCGAATGCGTCAGCTGCATCTGCGCTGCGTCGCGCAAGACCGCCGCATTGATCTCGTCCGCTGTGCCGATGACCACATCGACCTGGGGCAAGACGGAGCGCGCCACCACGCCAAATGCGCGCAGATCGTGCCATTGGTCGGGGCGGAAGTCGATATCAAAGACGACCTGCGCCCCCGCCGACCGCGCAATCTCGGCAGCCAGCATGGTCGCGCTGCGGCTGGGCTC
>DAOUJB010000140.1:0-2718 GCA_034423155.1 Anaerolineae bacterium
GCGGCATTGGAGCATGCGCGCGGCATCGTCAACAACATGAACCCGCAAGACAGCATCGCGTTGATCCGCGTGGCCGACAGCGCCGAGCCAGTAACGCCGTATACATCGGACAAGAACGAGCTACGCCGCGCTCTGGACACTATCATGCCCAGCCAGGGTGGCGCAGACTGGGATACGGCGCTGACCCTGGCGGCGGCTGGCGCGGTGGGCGCAGAAAACTTCAGCATCGTGATGATCTCCGATGGCGGCATCGGCGCGGCTGCCGAGCTGCCCGCCAATATCCCGCAACCGATTTATGTGCCCGTGGGCGAGTCGGCTGCCAATATCGCCATCACAGCGTTGGCGACGCGCGCATTGCCCGGCGGCGCACCGCAGCTTTTCGCCCAGGTGACCAATTATGGCGATGATCCTGCCGATGTTTCGCTGGTCATCCGCCTGGACGAGGTGCTGCGTTTGTCGCGCAGTGGCCGCATCCCGCCGCGCAGCCAGTTGCCGATCCCCTTTGACGAGCCGATCAACGAACCATTCGAGACGCTTTCGGCGACGCTGACATTCGACAGTGGCGCGCAAGATTTTCTGGCGCTGGACAACCGAGCCTGGTCCGTGCAAAGCGAGGCGACCACGCGGCGCGTCTATTATGTGTCGCAGACTGGCAACCTCTTCCTGGAGCAGGCGCTGCGTAGCCTGCCCGGCTTGCAAACTTATCGCGGCAGCCCCGAAAGCCGCAATCTGCCCGGCGCGGAATTCGACCTGTATGTGTTTGATGGCTGGCTGCCCAATAGCTTGCCGGCCGGCGACATGCTGCTCTTCAACCCGCCCAATTCGACTGCCTATTTTTCTGTTGGCGCGCCACAAGCCGCCAGCAGCGATATTCGAGTCCGCGGCGATTCGCCCATCACAGCATTCGTCGATCTGGACGAGATGAGCCTGCTCTCGCATCGCCAGTTGATCGCCGAATGGGCACAGCCGCTGGTCGAAGCTGGCGATAGCGCCATTCTGCTGGCCGGGCGGCTCAATGCGCAGCAAATCGCCATCTTGCCATTCGACCTGCGCGATTCCAACCTGCCCCTGTTGATCGCCTTCCCGCTGCTGATGGCGAACCTGCTGGACTGGTTTTCGCCCGCCGATATCATCGCCCAGCCAACCGGCTTGAGCATCGGCGATGTGCTGAGGATCTCGCCACCCCTGCGCGCCGACAGCATCCGCATCACCGCGCCGGACGGCACTGAGCATAGGCTGCCCGCTGTGGGCGACTCGTTGGCTTTCACCCAGACCGACCAACTCGGACTCTACCTGCTGGAGGTGATAGAAGCGGACGAAGTAACGCGCTCGCAGCCATTCGCCGTCAACTTGTTTGCCACGGGCGAAAGCGACATCCGTCCCGTGCCCGCAGACGAATTGCGGTTGGGTGGAACTGGCGAGAGCAGCACCGCCGATGAAAAGCTGGGTTTGCAGGAATTCTGGCTGCCGATGGCGGTCTTGGCGCTGCTGTTGTTGTTGATTGAATGGTGGGTTTATCACCGGCGGCTGCGCGTGCCAACCCTGCTGGGGACCGGTCGGCACTTCAATCTTCTTCGGCGATTGGGACGAAATTCTTGAGCTTCAGCACCGATTCCAGGCGCTTGCCGCTTCGCCTATAAGTCAGGTTCTGCAAGTAGACCTGCTCGATTTCGGTGAGCGTGGCGAAGTGCAATTCGTGATCGCGCGCGCCCAACCTGCCAGCCACGATAGCCGGCTTCACGACCGTCTGCGTGATGCCCGGCAAATGCGCAAGCTGCCGTTCCAGCGCATAAGCCCCGTCGATATACATCGATTGCGGCAAGGCATCGGCTGGAGGCGCTTGGCTGTCGCTCTGTGGATACTCGATGTCTTCCAGCCAGTCGTCTTCTCGTGCGACTTCTGTGTGCGGGTCGGGCTGGCGCGGCGTGGACTTGGCAAGAGGAATATTGCCGGGCAAGAGGAATTGGGTGGCTGGCGCCGAGCGGATGACCAGCGTGCCATAGACATGCAAATGCCGCCCCAGGTAACGCGCGATATTGGCCTGGATAGCCGGCAGCGCGTTGATTTCTGTGCCCGCGGGCAAACATTGATCCAGCCGCACGCCGTCCACGCCCACATAAAGCGTGAATTCGTGCCGATATATCGCGGCCGTCAAGATGTCGATGCGCGGTGAGCCGTTTATCAGGTCCACGCGTACGCGCGCTCGTGCCGCATCGTGAATGCGGTAGCTCTGGTAGCCGGGCAAATGACGCGGATTCAAGCGCGACAAACCATGCCAAAGCGGGGAAGCGCTGCTGATGGGGTGGGCGGGCAAGGCGTGATTTTCTTTTTCATCCTGCTGCACCAGCCACACTTCGCGGAATTCCGATGCGCCGCGTTCATAACCGGTGATGAGCAGGATGCCATCCACATTGACGATCTGGTCGGCATATGCGCGCGCATCATGCAAAATATCGGCGATTGTGGCCAGCATGGTGTCTCTGCCCTTGTGCCTGCGCTTGCCCCCAGTATAACAGCCTAGCGCGGGCAATCTCGCCCCGTCAGGACCGAGAGGGTATCCAAAGCCAGCCTCCCCTGACCTGTCGGGGGGATTGAGGGGGGTATGTCAACAGCGGAAGTGCTTGCGCAGGCGGCGTTCCAGGGGGGCGCGATTGCAGCGTCCCAACTCAAAATCTTCGCAGCCGTGAAAAGCCATGAACTCCTCGAATGCGCCGATCA
>DAOUJB010000141.1:0-1648 GCA_034423155.1 Anaerolineae bacterium
TCTTCCCCGCCCTGCAGATAGTCATGCCAGCGGTCAAAAAACAGCGACCAGGGCACAGTCGGCGCCCGCCCGCGGTCGAGGTCAACTTCTGAAAATGATTCGCCGCGCCGGGCGAATTCATAGGTCATTTGATCTTTTGACATGTGCAAGCCGCGGCAGCGCAATACCCCGCGCGAGCCCTCCAGCCGCATCTCATAACAATCCGACTGCGATGAATAGCCAGCGTGATAGAGCATGCGCGCCCCGCCCTGAAAGCGCAGCACCGCGTTGATCATGCAGGCGCTGTCATATACCGACCAACTGGGCATGAAGCCATCGCAGACGATGGAATCGGGCACGAGCGTCGGCAAGACGCCGAACAGGCAGTCCAGGTGGTGGCAGGTCATCTCCCACAGCACGGGCTGCTCGAATCCCGCCAGGTTTTTGGCTTGGTGGCGCGGCTTGGCGTTGAAGAAGAAGACCTGCTCGATGCTGCCCAGCTCGCCAGAAGCAACGAACTCCGCGACCACTTGATAATGGCGGAAGTAGCGCATCTGCTGCCCGACGCACAGCCGCAGGTCGTTCTGCGCCGCCAAGCCGACCAGCGCGACAGAATCGGTGTACTGGTTGGTCATTGGTTTGGCCACCAGCGGACTCAATCCCGCCAGCAGCGCCGCCCTGGCCTGGCTGTAGTGTAGCTCGGACGGCGTGTTGATGATGGCGACATCGGCATCTGCCTGTTGGATCGCCGCGTCCAGATCGCTGAAGAGCGCCGACTCCGACAAGCCATAGTCCTGCGCCGCGCGTTGCAATGCCGCCGGGTTGGTATCGACAGCAGCCGCGATCTCGTGCCAGGGCTTCTGCGTCAGCGACCGCAGCATCGAGCGCGTCACGCCGCCCACGCCCACGATGATAGAGCGAATTGGCGATTCCGCTGTGTTCTGCATTGCGTTTCCCTTTCCCCGGTTCATCGTAGGGGCGACATAGCGTGTCGTCCGTATCTGACCAAATTGTAAATCGGGCGAGTCACCGCCTCGCCCCTACGACCGTCTTATGCATTCAACAAATCCAGCAGTTGCCCGTGATTGTTGCGCACGGCATTTTTGCGGTCATTCCATTGATGCGGCTCCAGCGTGTAATAGCCCGCGTAGCCATCCGCCTGCAGCGCCCGCACTTGCGCCGCCATATCGACAATGCCAGCGCCGATAGCCACCACGCGCTGTTCGTGCGACCAATTCTTGAAGTGCACAGCAACCAGCGCATCCCGCACCTGCTGATAACCATCGGGAAACGCCAGCTCGCCCGACTGCGCCGCGTTGCAAGGATCCCACACGATGCCCACGCCCAACTCGCGCGCGATCTTGGCCAGGTTTGCGCCCGTGTCGCTGTAGATGCTTGAGGCATTTTCCAACAGCACTTCGATGCCTTCGCGGGCGCAGCGTTCTACAGCGCGTCCCAGATGCTCATAGATCTCGGCGGGGATCGCTTCGTCACGATGTCCGCGGCGGAAGGTGAACAGCGTCATGCGCCGTATGCCCAGCCTGTGCATGTAACCGAAGGCTTTGGGCAGGTCGTGGTCGAAGGTGCGCGCGATGACATCGGCATCCAGCGGACCCTTGAAAAAGCCGGGACTGACGCCGATCAGCTCCAGGTCGTGGCGAGCGACCGT
>DAOUJB010000142.1:0-1780 GCA_034423155.1 Anaerolineae bacterium
AAGCCCAGATCGGGATACATTTCCAGATCGGGCTGCGGGTTGGATTCTGTGGTCAGCCAGGCATTGTCGCTGGACCAGACCAGCGTGCTTGCGCGCCTTTCGTCCAGCAGCGCAGCGTCTATCGTGACGGGCGATGCCCAGGGCACAGTCAGCAGGGGCAGGCTGTTGACGATGGCGCTTTCGGCATGTAACCCGTCCGCGCGCACATCGATGAAAAAAGGATAGGCGAGCTCGACGATCTCGGTAACCTGCATGCCGCCCAGGTCGCGCTGTACCTGCTGCGGGAAAGGCGCATTCTGCCAATCCATCACCAGCGTTTCGCCGATGTGCACGCCATAGCTGGCCAGCATGTCGGCAAGTCCATCTTCATTGGGGTCGAGCAGCAGCGCGCCGCTATACGGGTCGATGCCCAGTCGGTATTGCCCGGCCGCCACAATGACCGCGCCGCCGCGCATCAGGAATTGGTCGATTGCATAACGCTGCAGGTCGCTCAGGCTGTGCGGCGCCAGCAGAATCAACACATCAATGCCAGCGGGAATCTCGCCATCATCCAGCGTCAACCTGCGCACCTCGTAAGACTCGCGCAGCACATCTTCCAGGATGGCGTATTGCTGCAAGCTGGGCAGTTGCTGTCCGAACTGGTCGGGCGTGCTGGCCGGTGGCGTCCACAAACCGATGACTTTCAGGAATCCGGCCGATGAACGCTGCAAAGATGCCTCGATAGCGTTGCGAATCTCCACTTGGCTCAAAGCACCGGCCGGATAGATGACTTGGATTTCGCCGGCGGCTTCGATGACCAGATGCAGATAGAAGGTCTCTTCGGCGAAGAAGCTCGCTGCGACTGGCTGGATCTGGTAGCGCTCGAAAAGATCCTGTTCGCTGATGACCGCCTCGGCGGCCGACATATCGACGAGTTCCAGCGCCAGCTTGTCGGGATTGTCGGCGGCTAACTCGCGGCTGACTTCCTGCATGGTCTGGTTGACCTCTTGCATCATCGGCGGCAGAGTCGCGGATGAATAAAAGAGCGTCAGTTGCGCCGGCTGGTCGAGCGAGGCCAGCGCCGCGTCCAGGCTTTGGAAGCCGAAGACCACACGCCGGATCGCGCTGGTCAAGTCATATTCCAGGTTGCGCAGCCGCACCTCAGCGCCCGTGGCTGTGTCCTGGATTTCGATCAAATCGGAGAAGTTGAGCGCCGCCACCTGATCGCCATAAGCGATCAGCACATCAAAGTAGACATTGACGAGAGAAACGCCGCCGCGCTCATTGACTTGCAGGGGCGTGGGGCGAATGCCATAGATCTGCGTCGCCTCGCGCTCAAGTTCGGGGTTGGTCAGCGGGTCGATGAATTCCAGCTGCAGCTTGCCGCGCGCCAGCAGCTCATATTCGCGCAGGGTATCTTTGATGCGCGGGACAAGCGGCGCGAGGGCTGGATGGTTGTCTTCGCTGAAGTAGCCGCGGATCAGCAACGGCTCTTGCAAACCAGCCAGCAGGTTGGCGGTTACATCGGACAAGCTGTATTCGCGATGCTGGGTCAGGTCGAGGCGGGCGAAGCTGGCGGGGGCAATCAACAAGTTCATCGCCAGCAGGTTGCAGCCGACCAGCATGATGCCCAGCCTAGCATTCAGTCGGTGCGCTCGCAGTTGCGCGCCAACGCTCCAGCGCTTGCTATCCAGCGACAGCACATTCAGCGCCAGGAAGAAGATCGTCAGCGACAGATAATAGGCCAGGTCGCGGAAGTCGATGACGCCGCGCTCGATGCTCTCGAAGCGGCTGCCCGTGC